>CALZJI010000470.1 GCA_945787615.1 uncultured Chromatiaceae bacterium
ACCGCATACTAATAGCCGGCGCGCATCGGGGCCAAGCAACGCGAAACGTAAAGCTCGGAGTAACCGTCACACGTCAGGCCGAAATAAAGCCGCCTGATACAGGCAACTAAAGAGGTGCGTCGCCGTCATCCCGGCGCAGTCCGCTGGCGACAAGCGCCCCTTATAGATTGCTATTATGATCCACCTGCCCTTCAGGAGCCGTGATGCGACAGAACAAACGCTACGCCGGAAATTTCCCTTTATCCGTTGATGAACCGCGATTACGAGAATTATTTTCAATTTATGTTATGGCGAAATTTCCAAACTGGCCATGATTAACGATCGCGAAATCGGGCGCCCAAAAGGCCTTGCTATAATTACCTTTACCACCCAGCATGCCGCTTGAACAGCGCTGAAAATGAATGGTAAAGATATTGGCGCTCATACACTGCGTGTTAAATTTGCCCAGGAACGCCCGGCCAAGCGCTGTAATCGCGATGGGCGCTGTTGACTTAACAGACAACTAGGTAGATAAGCATAATATATGGATGACAACACACATGAGTACCGATATCGCGTGGAGAGCGTCGAGCCCACCAACGCGCCCTCTGGAACACCCGACGGTATTTGGCATCGCTATGTAATTGTACGCGGTTCATCCCAAATTTCCGGCATGAAACCCGGTTCGTTGTATGAGGTGACCCAGCACGCAGAAGAGGAAGCCCAAGGTTACAACGAGCGGTTCGCCAAAGGCGGCACTACCTATGTGTCACGGAAGAAGACGTGAGGTTTTTTCGGTTATTTTTTATCGCGTATTCAAACCCTCAACCATTTCCGACCGTTTTGTCGGGCGTGCAACTGGCCACGTATTGAACGTAGCGGACAGGTTAGGGCCGCGGAAAATAATAATTATCCAAAATTGCGCCGGATTTTTGCTTAGATTCAAGGCGCGGCAAGTGGCGCATATTGAAATATGTAACACTTGCCGGAACGCAGAAGCTGAAAAGACAAGCAAGGTTGGATAATTATTTTTTTCCGTGGCCCTAATACTAAGGACACTAAAATGAGCAACGAAGAAGACAAAGCACTTTTGGAAAAATACGGCGTGACCTATGAAACGAAAATAATCTACTGCTACAAGCAAAACCGCTACGACAACCTTACAGATGCACTCCGCTACGCCCAAATCGACTCGACGCGTTCAGGAGAGCCGCCCGCAAATTAGATCAATTAATACCAATCCGCTCGCACGTGTACTTTGGCAGACTTCAAACGTAAAAAGGTGCGCGTACTTATTGGCCGGACATTGCTGCACGCGGTTGGGATATCAACCAATTGGCGCATGTGGTCAACCATGAGTTACCTGACGCGTCGCAAGATTATGTGCGCCACATTGGTCGCACGGGACGTGCGGGTACCCAAGGGGAGACGGTCTCCCTCGTTTGTTTAGAGGAACAAAAGCAACTCAAAAATATCGAGCGTTTGCTCAATGGTACTATCCCTAAAGTCATGGTTCCATGTTACGATCCTTCGCGTGCGAATACGGTGTATGCCCTTGGCCTGGCGAACTCTGCAAGGCCAGAACACAAGCAACGCTTCGCTCGGAGAAAGACGGTGTAAGCGCACCAGAGAGAGCGAAAACCTTTTCCTCCTCATCGCGATAACACGGTATCGAGGTGTGTCACCGGACAATTGACCGGAAAAGGAAGATTAGCAGATTATTATGTTTATTGAACTTTATGGGCGGTGCGACGTCAAACAAGATATAGCCGCGAGGCGCTCCACTATTGTCACGATTTGCCAAGGCGCGACGGAGGCTCCGTTGTTTCTTATTCCTCTCTTGATATAGTTTTTCGCTTTCACCGAACGTTTGCCGATGCGCGTCGATAGAAGGTGCGACCGCGCGACGTTTATTTTCACTCTATATTTTAGCGCCAGGTTCAGCTGGAAAGATCAGCGAAAATGTCGCGGGGAGGTTTTTGAGTATGGCAAAAGAAGATGTTATCGAAATGGAAGGTGTCGTAACGGAGGTTATGCGCAATTCACGCTATCGCGTCGCGTTGGAAAACGGCCATGAGGTGGCGGCGTATGCAGCGGGTAAAATGCGAAAATTTCGTATTCGCGTGGTCGCAGGTGATAAAGTCAAGCTTGAAATGTCGCCCTACGATCTTTCCAAGGGGAGAATTAGTTTCCGCTATAAGAGCTAAGGGCCGCGGAAAATAATAATTATCCAAAATTGCGCCGGATTTTTGCTTAGATTCAAGGCGTGGCAAATGGCGCATATTGAAATATGTAACACTTGCCGTAACGCAGAAGCTGAGTGAAAAGACAAGCAAGGTTGGATAATTATTTTTTTCCGTGGCCCTAAGGCGGCGGTATTGTCAACTTAACGGCGAAGCGCGGCCTGTAATGAAAGCTGCGTGCGTGACATCATAACGCCATGACAAACAATATGAACCTGTAATGTCCAAATTCATGGACGTGCGGTGTTAGGACTCGCGCAAAAATAACTTCACATTTTGAACATCGATGCATCCCGCCTGGCTGCGTTGCGAAAACTTGAAATATGCGCATATTCCTGCGTTTTCGCGCCGTGCCAGGCGGGCGCCTCAACGCTCAAAATGTAAACTTATTCTTGCGCGAGCCCTTAGGCGGCTTCCCGATAGTAATACCTCAGCTGTCCGCCGAGATGATCGTGGCGCTGAATAGACTTGTGGGGAAGAGCGATAACCTTAGTCGGCACAATCAGGCGATTGTTGAGGCTTTGATGGTTTCTCTCCGCATGATGGTGGGCCATAAATTCACGGATCGCATGGCGCAGCGACGCCTCGCCGAAGAAAATTATCCGACTGAGGCATTCCGCTTTGAACGAGCGCACAAATCTTTCGGCGTAGGCGTTCAAATTAGGCGACCGAGGCAGTAGGCGAATTATGTCTATCTCTTCGCGCTTGAGAAACGACCGGAAGGCCTCGATACGCCGTCCATTTTCTTGCCGCGGCGGACCTTAATCGAATCATCCAGAACAAACGCCCTGAGGGGGGCCCGTGCGCAAAGGTAGACCGAGTATGACGGCACGCAAGGTAGCCCTGAGTATTGTCACCTTGGGTTCAAAGCCAGCGATGGATAGAGTTCTTCCTCCTGATGTTGTTCATGCAACAGAGAAGTTGCTTGTTGCTTCCGGTGTGGTTGGCGAAAAGGCTGTACGTTGGTCCCGATCCCAACGAATAGTCTCTGTCTACGAAGCGTTCGACTGGATGCTTCCAGGTCAGTTTGAAGCCTTTGCCCACAGAAAGGCGTTCTTTGAGCATCAGGTAAGAGATTGCATTGGCCTTGGGGCCACCCAAATTCTGGTTCTTGGGGCCGGTTACGACACAATGGGGTGGCGGTTAGCCCCTGAATACCCTGGCGTGAACTTTTTTGAAATTGATCACCCAGCAACAGCCCGCCTCAAGGCTAAAGGAATCGATGCGATGGGACCGCGAGACAATCTCTGCCTGATCGCAGAAGATCTTGGCAAACGGAAACTAGTGGATGTGCTGAAGAACAATGAGTCATGGGATCAAAGCGCCCCAACCATTATTGTAGCCGAGGGCCTTGTGATGTACCTGCCTGCTGAAGCGGTTCGGGATCTGTTTCGTCAGTGCGCTGTAGTTGTTGGTGTCGGCAGCCGGTTCGCCTTTAGCTATATCCCTAGCGGTGCGGATGGTCGGCCTGATGTTGGTCGATGGACCGGATTGTTGCTGTGGCTTCAGAAGGTCATTGGAGAACCATGGCTCTGGAGTATACGACCTGAAGAACTTGGCCTGTTCATAAGAGAACTGGGGTGGAAAAATGCTCCGGCGCTAGCCGAGACGACCGTAAAGCATGGTGTGGAATACTTTGTCGTTGCTCTAAAGAATCACAACGGACCCGACTAGGCCAAGCAGGTCATGAGGAGATAAATGATTATATAATCATTGACGCATGAGGAATACGTATGAAAGCGGTGGTATGGACAAAATACGGATCACCGGATTTTTTTGAACTAAAAGAAGTGGCAAACCCTGTTCCCAAAGCCGATAAAGTCTTGATAAAGGTTCATGCGGCATCCATCAATTCATGGGACTGGGAACTCATGAGGGGTGTACCGTTCGTGAACCGCTTAATGGCCGGGCTTCTAAAACCGAGCAAAATAACAATACTTGGTTGTGACATCGCCGGGCGGGTAGAGGGGGTTGGAGAAGATGTAAAACAGCTTCAGCCGGGTGATGAGGTCTTCGGGGACTTATCCGGGTGTGGCTGGGGTGGATTTGCCGAGTATGTGTGCGCTCGCGAAAATGCGTTAGCACTGAAACCGGCCAGTATGACATATGAGCAAGCAGCGGCTGTACCTCAAGCAGGGCTGCTAGCCCTGCAAGGCCTTCGCCAAGGACAGCTCCAATCAGGACAGAAGGTTTTGATTAATGGTGCCTCTGGTGGTGTGGGTACGTTTGCGGTGCAGTTGGCGAAATCATTCGGGGCTGAAGTGACCGGCGTGTGCAGCGCGGGGAAAATGGACATGGTGCGCTCGCTGGGTGCAGACCATGTCATTGATTATAAGCAAGAAGACTTCACCAAGAATGGGCAGTGTTATGATCTGATCCTTGATGTTAAGGGATACCACTCAATTTTTGATTACAAGCGTGCATTAGGTCCCAAGGGAATTTATGTCATGGTTGGTGGTGCTTCGGCGCTAATATTCCGAGTCTTGTTCCTGGGGTCATGGATTTCAATGACCGAGAGCAAGAAAATGAGCCTCCTGTTGCATAAGGCAAACCGGGGTTTGGAGATTATGATTGAGCTTCATGAGTCAGGAAAAATTGTACCTGTTATAGACAGAAATTACCCCTTAAGTGAGGTCGCTGAAGCAATGCGCTATTTTGGCGGAGGCAACGCCAAAGGCAAGGTAGTCATAACTTTGGAACCTAATGGCAACATTTAATAACAGGAGGGAGTTGAAATGACAAACCGAGCGGAGATGATGGATGCACTTGTGACCACTGAATGGCTGAGCCAGCACCTTGGTGACCCGGATCTGGTGCTGCTCGACTGCAGCGTCTACCAGGTGGCGGAAGACAACGGTGGCTTCCACAATGTAAGCGGCCGCGCCAAATACGACGATGGCCACATCCCATCCGCCGGATTCGCTGACCTCAAGGGTAACCTCTGCGATGCCAACAGCCCAATCGAGTTCGCCGTGCCGACGCCCGAACAGTTCTGTACCGCGATGGGTGCACTGGGTGTTGGCGACGATTCCCGAGTCGTACTCTACGATGCCAGTTATGCGGCGTGGGCCGCCCGCGTCTGGTGGATGCTGCGCTGGGTCGGATTCGACCGCGCGGCACTCCTTGATGGTGGGCTGAATGGATGGACCACTGAAGGTAGACCCCTCTCTACCGAGCCGGTCTCCCGGCCTGCAAAACATCTAACCCCCGCTCCCCGCCCGGAACTGATCGCTGACCGGGACGAGGTGCTCGCCAGCATTGACGACGACGCAGTCCATCTCATCGATACACTGCCTGAAGAATTTTTTCGCGGCGAGAAGTCTATCTACGCCCGCCCCGGCCATATCCCCGGCGCAACAAACACCTGCGGCCTCGCTCTGCTCAACGAATCGCGCCATTTCCGGTCGGATGACGAACTGGCCTCTATCGTCGACGGCGACCACAACGCCCGCTCCATCACCTACTGTGGCGGCGGGATCATGGCTTCTGCCAATGCCTTCGTCATGACTCGCCTCGGCTTCACCAACGTCGCGGTCTACACCGCCTCACTCCAAGAGTGGGCCGCCGACCCCACCAACCCGATGGTTGTCAGCACCCCCTGACCCCGTTTTCATAACTACTACGGCATACTTCTGTTCCACGCCGGCAACTGAACTTAAAATTTCACGTAATATATTGTTTTTGCTGTGACTAACGCCTTAAAGAAGCGGTCGCAGCGTATCCTAGGGATTTACTTCGCGCACGCGACGCCTTCCGCTCGACCACCCTCGTCGCGGGTTAAGGTGTCACTAAGCGGTACGCGTGACCACCGTTTTTGTCAAGCCATTCGCCATCCTAGCCGATACAAAGGAAAGGTAAGTTGCCCACAGACGCCTTTTCGCGCCTGTCCTGAACCGAGAGAGACGATATGACCGACAAACAAGACGTTCACCACACCACGAAAACACTGGCGCGCACGCGGATATATGTTGCCGCCTTGCTGCTACTCTTTACCGCCACCTCCGCACTCGCGCAGCCGGTGGGAGGCACAAACGTCCTCGTGGCAAAACAAGCATTGCCCAAACGAGGCATCTCCATGGAGGGTGTCGAAAATCGCTACGGACCTCCCAGACAAATGATTCCCCCCGTCGGCGACCCCCCCATAACTCGCTGGATTTACGACCACTACGTCGTCTATTTTGAATATGATCTCGTCATCCACGTCGTATCTAGTAAAAAATGACGCAAGCGGCGATAATAAAACGCTTGGATCAATCCGTACCCGCGATAAACGCGGCGCCGATTGTGAGGTGCGGGTAACAAACGCTAACGCGTAGACGGCGCTATTGTCGGCTTCCCTTATATGGCTTCGCATTTTCGTCTGGCAGCGGAGTGGTCCCCTCAGTCCGCCGTTATACTTACTTGGCCGCACGTTTACAGCGATTGGCGGAGCACCATCGACGACATAGAAACAACCTATGTTAGTCTCGTAAAAGCCATTTCCCAACGGGAAAAACTCATCATCAGTTGCTGGGACGATCAGCACCGCGACCGCGTCAAGACATTACTCAAGAAGCATTGCATCCCTCTAACCGCCGTATCCTTGTTTGTGGTGCGCACCAACGACACATGGGTACGTGATAACGGGCCGCTCGCCGTAAATGACGAATCCGGTAACGTTGTATTGCTGGATTTCACGTTTAACGGATGGGGTGGTAAATACCCCGCGCGCCTGGACAACCAACTTACTAGACGCCTCCACTATGCCGAAGCGTTCAGCGGTATACGTCTAGAAACCGTCGATCTGGTGTTAGAGGGAGGAAGCATCGATGTTGACGGACACGGTACTCTACTCACCACCAAACAGTGCTTATTGTCGCCCACTCGAAATCCCCAATGTGATCAAGCGCAGCTAGAGCGTAAATTGAACGCTTTGTTGGGCGTTAATCGTTTCCTGTGGCTCAAACACGGCGCCCTTGAGGGCGACGATACAGACGGGCATGTGGACATGTTGGCTCGGTTTTGCGATCCAAACACTATCTGTCACGCCGCGTGCCCGGATCCCGCGGACCAGCACTATGGATCCTTACAAGCCATGGCCGAGGAACTTGGTGCCTTTCGCGATTGGCGCGGCCAACCTTACCGCTTGGTACCGCTACCCTGGCCCAACGCCAAATATGACGATGAAGGACGGCGACTGCCCGCAACGTATGCCAACTTTCTCATCATTAATGGGGCTGTGCTCGTGCCAACCTACAATGACCCCGCCGATGACAACGCGTTAAGGTGTCTCCAGCAGTGTTTCCCCGCACGCAAGATCATTGGGATCCCGAGCTTGGCGCTCGTTAAGCAGAACGGCGGTTTACATTGCGCGACCATGCAATTGCCACGGGGCGTCGTTTAATATTCGTGCCCCACCTCCATCGTTAAACGGCGCAGAAAACGGTCAAAGCAACACGGCCGAAGACCGCAAAGCGCAGCCAACGGCATTGCAACCCGGCGAAGTGTATTCGCGCAGTGGCGGTGGTAGAATGGTTCAACACACGTAGCTTTAGGGCTCGCGTCAGCACTATTCCACGATTTTGGCCGTCGAGGCGCTCGTCTGGCAGCCCGCGAAGATGCTGGAATACACATATCGTTCAAGTGGTTACAACGCAGCCGCGCGCTGGATCGATATCCAAAATGTCACGTAGTTCTGAAGTAAGCCGTTGGTCACTTAACGCATGAGGTCAGCTCGCCCTGTATCGCAGATTAGTTTATGAGGCCCACACCTAAGTCCTTAACGGTCGGTGTCGTTCAACACCCTTGTGGCGATGACCGTGGCGCCAACCTTTCCGCATCGATTGGCGGTATTCGCGACGCGGCGTCCCAGGGCGCTCGCTTAGTTCTGCTCCAGGAACTCCACAACACGCGCTATTTCTGCCAGTCGGAAGACCCCGCGCAATTTGATATGGCGGAGACAGTTCCGGGCCCAACCACCGCGGCGCTCGCAGATATCGCCGCCGGCTTAGGCGTCGTTATTGTCGCCTCCGTTTTTGAGCGTCGCGCCGCGGGACTTCATCACAATACGGCCGTCGTATTAGAAAACGACGGAGCAATTGCGGGCATTTACCGCAAAATGCATATTCCCGATGATCCGGGCTATCACGAGAAATTTTACTTTGCGCCGGGCGACCTCGGCTTTAATCCCGTTAACACCAGCGTTGGGTGTCTTGGCGTGCTCGTATGCTGGGACCAATGGTTTCCCGAAGCGGCTCGCTTAATGGCCCTCGCGGGCGCTGAGCTGTTGCTCTACCCCTCCGCGATCGGTTGGGACTCGCGTGATACGCAGGACGAACAACACAGGCAACAGGACGCCTGGATCACGAGCCAGCGTGCCCATGCCATCGCCAACGCGCTACCAGTGCTATCATGTAATCGCACGGGATTTGAACCGGACCCTTCGGGTCGCAGCGCTGGAATCCGGTTCTGGGGATCAAGCTTCATCGCAGGCCCGCAAGGTGAAATACTCGCCACGGCGCCCACGAACGACCCCCACGTGCTCGTAGCCACAGTCGAATTGGAACGAACCGAACAGGTCCGGCGTATCTGGCCGTTTTTCCGCGATCGGCGCGTTGATGCCTACCACGCGTTAACTCAGCGGTTTCGCGACTGACGCCACCATTGGATAATCGGTGTTGGGTTATGGTAAGCACCGAATTGAATAAGCAACCTGCGGAACGAAAGGTAGAACGAAAACGCGGCCCAATGACGGGCGATGCGGGCGACGGTGCGGTAAGCAGCAATTTACTCGTGGTTTAAATGATAGGTTTGTAACCTAGGGCTCGCGAAAAAAAAACTTCGTATTTTTCGCGCCCGGATTTGGGTCAGTTTTGGACAATCCGATTGAGCAAAACCGCAGGACTAGCGGGGCTAATTCGATTATTTTGCGATTGAGGATTGTTCAAAACTGGCCCGAAGATGGGATGCGAAAATCGTAAGTTATTTTTTTCGCGGACCCCAGGAGCTTGGTCGTAGTTCGCGGAAACCTGCTCGCGACGGGTACGTATGGCTCGACGCGCGTTCTGTGTAGTTACCGCAGCCAAGACAATACACAGCGAAGGTAAAAAATAGGTTCTTATTATGATTGTTATCTTACAAGCGGATATTGACAAGCAGGGTCCAGAATACGCCCAACTTATGGCACATTTGAGCAATCTTCCTAACACCCAATCCCGGGTGCACGAAGAAGTGGGGACCCACCAAGTCCTGACCGAAGTCTACCTAGTCGGCGATACCTCCTCCCTTTCCATGGAGGACATACAGAGCCTTCCCGGGGTCGAACGTGTAGTGAGGGTGTCGCAAGAATACCGTGTATTGGGACGACACAAAGACGACCTCCGATCAACGCATTTTGACTACAACGGCGTCCCATTCAGCCAAGACACGTTCCATATTTTTGCGGGACTGTGTGCGGTTGATACCCCAGAACACGTAGAAGAAATGATGAAAGCGCTGCAAGACAACGGACAAGTCTGCACGCGCATGGGCGCATATAAACCGCGCACCAGTCCTTACGCCTTCCAGGGCCACGGCAAAACCTGTCTCCCGTACGTCTTTGAACTCGCGGGAAAATATGGCATTAAAGTTATTGCGATGGAAGTTACCCACGAATCCCATGTTAACGAGATTCAAGAAACCCTGGAACAGACCGGTCACCCCACTGGGGTAATTTTGCAGATTGGAACGCGCAACACGCAGAACTTTGAACTGCTTAAGATTGTAGGGCGCCAGCAAACCCATCCCGTACTCCTCAAGCGCGGCTTTGGCATAACATTGGAAGAATCGCTGAACGCTGCGGAATACCTCGCCAGCGAAGGGAACCGTAAAGTCATCTTTTGCCTCCGCGGCATGAAAACCAATTTGGGCGACCCGCACCGCAATTTTGTCGACTTTTCCCAGGTTCCCGTTGTCAAACGCCTTACACGCATGCCTGTATGCGTCGATCCGTCTCATTCCGTTGGCAGCCGCGATCGGGGTCCAGATGGCGTTTTAGAGCTGGCGCATGCGGCCGCGCAAGGTGTCGTTGCCGGCGCCAACATGGTGCTGGTCGACTTTCACCCCCATCCTGAAAAAGCATTGGTAGACGGCCCGCAAGCGCTTTTACTTACGGAGTTGCCGTGGTTTATCGAGGACATGAAAATCGCTCGCGAGGCCTATATCGCTCGCACGGACTTGGCTAATCGACAACTAGCGACTAATGTAATTTAGTATTTACTAATATACTAATTGGTACTACACTATCATTCAACTTTTACCGAAACCACCATACAAGATAGGGGGTGCGTCATGACAAAGAATATTGGAACCGTGGATCGAACCGTGCGTATCGTTGTTGGGCTCGTTTTGCTGAGCTTAGTATTTGTTGGCCCTCAAACGCCGTGGGGTTGGATAGGCTTGGTACTGATTGCAACGGCCGCTGTGGGTTATTGCCCGCCGTACGCGTTGCTTGGTATTAGTACGCGCGGCAAACAAAAGGAAAGTGAAGAGAAAATGGCGTAGTCTATTGTTATAAAAGATCTTTATCTTCTTAGCTCACTCCTTACTTGTCGTGAAAGAGGGAGTGAGCTTGTCATTTTGACGTATGCGAACGCTTCCCAAGCCCGCATTTATCGCCGTATAGGTCACGTCGCCGACGTGTTCTTAGCACCTAGCGTGAGCAGTTCAAGTCGTTTTTAGTAACTGCTAAACAATGCGTTACTTTGCGATCTCCGCACCCTCTGCGGTGAAGAATATGAGAAACATTGTGGTGGCCGAACCACCTCACTGTTCGCCATGGCGATAATTCTTGGTGTAGAATTGGCTGCTGCTGTCCGTCCTAGTGCTACTCCTTGGTAATATCCCCAT
>CALZJI010000471.1 GCA_945787615.1 uncultured Chromatiaceae bacterium
CATTCCATGTCTGCGTTGAAACTCCTCGCAATAGTCCGGCTATTACTCGTCATTTCGCCTTGCCACGAAATGAATATGACGCACTCTTAACACCTAAATCTCAAACGCCACGGGTATATAACGCGAGCCCTAAGGATTGGCTGCCGTGGTCGTCGCCTCTATAAATAGGGCGGGATCCACCCGTGCGTCGTTAAGGCTGACGGTCCAATGGAGATGTGGGCCGGTAACGCGGCCTGTCTTGCCGACCGCACCGAGAACTTCACCGCGTTTTACCGTCTGGCCTTGGTCCACGTCAATGCGGCTTAAGTGACAATACATGGTGACTAAACCCTGGCCGTGGTCGACAAAGACCGAATGTCCATTGAAGAAGAAATCACCGGTTAAGATAACTTGTCCGGGCGCTGGCGCTTGGATCAACGTTCCTTCCGCTGCGGCAATATCCATTCCGCTATGGGGTCTGCGTGGTTGCTGATTAAAGAATCGGCGCAAACCAAATGAACTACTTTTAACGCCCTCTACGGGTACCAGAAAGTCTGTCTCCACGACGGTCGTATCACGCCATTGCCGGAACGCGCTTACGATTTTCTGTTTCTCTTTGCGAATCCGTTTTAAGTCGTCCTCGTTAGGCGTGACCTTTCGTTTATCTTTAATGGTGATGTGCTGAGTTTCATAGGCTTTATCTTTAACGTCGAAGGCGATTTCTCGTTCGTTCCCGTTTGCCTCGCGGACGGTTATTTGTTGCGGTCCGGTCTTTGCGCTCAGCGGTATGCCGACAACGGCGTACCACTTCTCATTGGCTTCCAACGCCAGGACACGTTGGTTTTTGTAAAACACTTCCGGTCCTGGGGAATTAATGTCCAACGGGATGACCGCCACTCCGCCCGGTACTGCCGAATGATGTGGTAATGTCGCGCCAAACGCAGCCGCACTCAGCGACAAAACGACAATAGGAAACAACGTCCTTAACCCGTCTTTCGCGATTCGAAGCGCGAAGATCGCGAAGTGGTTTGTTTTCTCACGCAATATTCGGAAGGAGCGGCATGGTGGTGTTATGTCCGCCTGACAAATAATGCGCGAGAAAACAAAGAACACGCGGGGGTGCGGAGCAAATTGCGAAAGAAGGGTTAAGGTTTTTAATAACAGTTGCGTGCTCTTCATTGGCGTTCCGTTTCCGTTTCATCTACTGTGCAAATAAGGCGGCCTTGGAAAAGCCTTACGACGAGGCGCTCCCCCTGCCTAATATCGGCCGCGTTTCGCAAAATCGTATCGTCCTCGAGCCGCGTAGCCACCGCATAACCCCGTGACAACGTCGCCAACGGACTGACCGCTTCTAACGCCCGAGTCGCGCTGGCGAGTCGGTGTTGAGCGCCCTCAAGCGATGCCCTTGTTGCCGCTAGGAGACGTTGCGTAAGTTGCCTTCTGGCCGCGTCAAGTCGCGCCAAATGGTGGTCCGGTGTATGGCGGTGGAGCCGCGCGGAGAGCTCCGCCAAACGGGATTGTAATTGACGCATTAACGCGCGTCGACTCCGCAGCAGTCGTTGCTCGAGTTCATCGAGCCGTTGGCTTTGCTGACGTAAGCGTTGCTCAGGGTGTTGTTGATGTAGGCGTTTCTCCAGCCACTGTAACTTTTCTCGTTTCCTTTTTAGAGTATCCCATAAGCGTGACGAGAGGCGGTTTTCGTGAGTCGCGAGTTGTTGTTGCCAGTCATTTTGATCGGGTGTGAGGAGTTCCGCTGCGGCGGAAGGGGTTGGCGCGCGTTGATCCGCTACGAAGTCGGCGATGGTGAAATCCACTTCATGGCCGATTCCCGTAACTACGGGCAACGAGCATTGGTGTATGGCTCTGGCCACGACCTCGTCGTTAAATGCCCACAAGTCCTCCAAAGAACCGCCGCCACGTGCCACGATAATCACATCGCAGTCTTGGCGCTGATCGGCGAGCGAAATCGTTCGGGCAATCTCCGGTGCGGCGTCATCACCCTGCACAGGAACGGGGTAAATAACTACCGGCATGGCGGGGAACCGTCGCCGGATGACGCTGAGTATGTCGCGGATCGCGGCGCCCGTTGGGGAGGTGACCACGCCAATGCGCTTTGGCAGCGTCGGTAGCGCTTGCTTACATTCGCTCTCAAACAATCCTTCTGCCGCAAGTCTCTGTTTTAGTACCTCGAAGGCGCGGCGTAAGGCGCCGTCGCCGGCCTCTTCCATCTGCTCGACAATCAGCTGGAACTCGCCGCGCCCCTCGTAGAGGCTCACGCGCGCGCGAACCAACACTTGCATTCCGTTTTCGGGTTTAAACCCGAGGCGTAGGTTGCGCATGCGAAACATAGCGCAACGGACTTGGGCAGATGCGTCTTTGAGGGAAAAATAGAAATGTCCCGAGGACGGTTTTGCTAAATTTGATATTTCCCCCTCGACCCAGATTTGAGCAGGAAACCCGGCTTCGAGAACGAGGCGCGTTTCGTTATTGAGGCGTGATACCGTATAAATCTCCCGGCCTTGGTTCATCGAGGCGTTGGGTGTACTTTTTCCTAAAGAGAATTCCGTGTCCATAGGCCAATGATAGCGTTAGCGTCGGTTAGAACCAAGGGGGGCAGATCATGTGTCGTTCTAGGGTTCGCCTTCGGGAAGAATCCGAGCGTGGATAGAGATACGGAGGGTAATACGCTAGATTTTTTGACTGTTTTGACGCCTGTATTGATTTCAATTTACCCAAGTTTAATATTGGTTTACCTGACTCTCGCAAATCTTTATAATTGAGTGTTTAAATTTACGTGACGAAAAACAGATACCTAATGCGTTTATCC
>CALZJI010000472.1 GCA_945787615.1 uncultured Chromatiaceae bacterium
ATACTGGAAGCGGACGTTCGGGTATAGTTAAGTGATCGGCAGCCACCGCTGCGAGACAGGGAGAGCCGAAGGCGAAGTTGAGTAGCCCCTGGTAGCCACAGGAGTGAAGGATGAGCGTAGCGAATAAGGAACGACTATCGTGGCGTAGCGCCATTGTGGGAATCGTACGCAGTCGCGGGGTGACGGAGTGCGATGTACGCAGGGCAGCCAGGGCAAAAGGAATGAACGGCCGCGTTAGCGAGGGATTCTGGACCACGGACGGTCCAGAAGACTTTCCGAGGTAGCGGCACCCCGGCGACCCAAAGCCGACTTACATTCAAAGACAAGCGAACGGCAGGTTGCCCCTGAAAGGCGACATTCAAGTATATCTAGTGATAGACTGAAGTCGACCCAAAGCAGTCCTAAGGTCCAAATGCCGTAACGTACTGGGAAGAGTGCCCTAGCAACCTTCCGGTGACCCTCAACGGCTCGGTTAAGCGTCACTTCTTCAACTTGCGCCGCAAATAAACCGCGTGATCGGCTGCCGGCACACCAATAACCGAAACGACTTCCCAACCATCGGCCGCCAGTTCATTTAATATGAAACAAAAAACTCCATTGTTAAAAACAGTTTACGCGAATGCTGATAACTTATTGGAGTTAGTAAAAGCACAGATTGCAGCCGGAGCTGATCCTAGTGAGCGAACTGAGTATTTTGAAACACCTTTGAGGGTGTCTTCTAATAATGGACGCTTTGATGTTGTTGAATATCTTTTGGAAGTCGGTGCTGACCCTTCGCATTTGGACTGGACTCCGTTATTTCATGCGGTGGCCTATGGTAGCTTATCAGATGTGAAAAAATGCATTCATGAAGGAAGTGATCTGCATGCGCGAGATACCTGGGAACGCACACCTGTACTTCTAGCAGTTCAAACTGGTGATATAGAAAAAGTGAGTTTTCTGATTGCAGCGGGAACCGATATTACAGATTTCGGGCGTTGCGGCAAATCCGCTTTGGAATACGCAATACAAATGGATGATGCCCGAATGCTTGCTTTTTTAATCGAACAAGGGGTTGATATTGAACATTATAATAGCTTCGGTTACACAGCATTAATGCAAGCAGCAGAAGATGGCGCGCTCAATTGTGTTCGTTGTTTGCTAGAGCATGGCGCTGATATTTATAAAAAAGATCGATCTCAATTCTCACAAAAAACCGCTATTGCCCATGCTTCAACGCTAGAGATTGCAGAAACTCTCGCTAAGACCGGCGATGATCTCAATCAAATGGAAAATGAAGTTCGGGCAGATCTTTTAGGGCTAGGGAAGCAGGAACACCTGACGACCAGTAAACAGGATTATCTGGCTCAAAAACACCGTGTATATGGAACATCTAATCCTCAGAAATGTGATATTCCGTTTTGGTACGACATGGTGCGCTGCAACGGCGGCGCATGGAAGGCACGTAGCCAATTTGATGATGAGGATAGTATCAATGATATGCCGGTTTGGTGCTATGAACGATATGGTAAGTCAATTACGGCTATCGGTGACGATGAGTTTATCGAGATAGCTGGCGAGCATGAAGATTCTTACGATCCTAATTTTTGTATATACAATGAGGTTTTTCATCATACGGGCGGCGGTAACTTTACGATATACCAATACCCGAAGGACGTCTTCCCTCCAACAGATTTTCATACAGCGACTTTAGTAGATGACTATATTTATATCATCGGTAATCTTGGGTATTATGAAGAACGAAACTATGGAACAACGCCAGTTTATCGGTTGGATTTCAAAAGTTTCAGAATAGAAAAACTGAACACAAGTGGGGAATGTCCTGGCTGGATTTATAATCATTCAGCGGGCCTGGTAGGCCAATCTATTTTACGTATTCAAGGTGGAGAAATTCTTGACTGGGCTGAAGGAAAAGAAAATCACCGAATTAATACGTTTGATTTTGAACTAGACTTGGACACTTTAAAATGGACAAAATGGGATCACGTCCCAAAGTCAGGAAAACTTCCATTTTTCCCGGCAGAATACAAACGGTTTAGTCACTCCGATGGATCACTTGTTGCTGTTGAAGATAGCAATAATTGGCGGCTATTAAAAGTAATATCAGTTCATCGTATTGATGTTGATGAAGGCCAAAACATTCAGTTTGAAAACGAAACTGTAACTTCGTTAGCTGATGATTTTTTATTTGTTGTCACTTATTCCATCAGTGAATCTTTTGACAGCTTTGAGATACTAGAAAAAGCGGTAAACGATAAAAATTGGACTTTCGAAACTTTATGCAAAGTATGTAAAACAACAAACTTTCCAGAATATAGTCGTTTTATGGGGTTTTCAGACATAACTCAGGAAGAGCTTGAAGCATTCAAAGCATGGAAAACTTCTTTTGAGCAGGGTCAGACCGGAATAATGTAAATTATATACTGATCGCCTGATGAGTATCTGCTTTTGGCCGGAAGTACGAGTGCGCGATCGAAAATTGAACGACCGCTCCCGCTGCAAAGCGGCCATTCCTCGTCCGTGTGATAAACCGGCCTTATGGGTCAAAACGTGGGGTTAATAATGGGTGTCGCCCGACCGCCCGCACTCGCTTCAATTCTCCCCGCTTCGCATCGAACGGTGACGCGCTGCCTGGGCGAGAAAAAGTTCGCGAAACGTGATGACGCCGTTGTTATCCACGTCCATTTCTTCTACGGGAAGCGGCGATGCGTCGAGGAGGTATAGGTATAGCGAACCGATCGCGGCGATCAATATCACACCTATCAAAGCTAGCCAAAATTTAAGTCGCCTCGTTTTCGCCATGGCGCCACTTCTCGGCACGGTTCAATTAATCGGAGCCACCTTACGCATTATTAGTGGACAGTATTACAGTTGATCCCTTATTACAATGACAAGCATAATTGTTTCTAATCGGTTTCTTCCGTCAAGCGACTCGATGAAGGCGGCCGCCACGTTGTTTTGCGACACTGATTTTAACGTTAACCCGTCTGTCGCGCGCATTCGTAATCATTATGCGCTTGTCGATGGTAAAGCGGGAAAGTTCGCCATTACGAAACCGGGATAAATCGCTGTAATTGTAGCCCGTGACTTTTTCAACGCTTCGAACAGCGAGTTTTTCTTTCTCAAGGAGGCGATTGATCTCAGCCACGAGTAATGCTTTAATCTGTTTGACCTCAGCGCGTTTTTCGCCAAGATCACGTCAAACATTTCCGTTTCCTTTGACAAATTCGAGCTTTTCACTCATTTCAGCATCTCGTTTAATCACATATACGACTCTTGATCAGGGTACCGGTTAAGCTGGCCTATTCCAAGGTCACCTCAACTTATACACCACCGAGCGAACGAGAAGGAATGGCGAAGCGGGCAATGAAATAACGATCGGATAAGACTTCGCCATGCGTGATTGATCTGCGCTCAGAAAGTCACGGTGTTGGAGGCGACCGAGAGACGGGAATAACGCGCTACTCGTTACATTTCCGACTCTCAGGTTACCATGGCGTTTATTCGTCCTGTACTTTTTTCGATCTATTCTTCGAAAACAAATAGTTTAGCTTTTTCCGTGGAAATAGGATATAGTCTGCACGCCTGCGTTGGCTCAAGCTGGCTTTCTTAGAACACCATTCGGTACCTCTCTGAATCCTCATTGCGTCATCTGCACGCGTTTACGTTCTGTCATTCAATTAAATTTTGAGGATTTCAAACAATGAACATCGGTACCGTTAAGTGGTTTAACGAATCTAAAGGTTTCGGTTTTATCAGCCCAAACGATGGCGGCGAAGATGTCTTCGTACACTTCCGCGCAATCGTTGGTGACGGTTTTAAAAGCCTGGCTGAAGGCCAAACTGTAAACTACGAGGTCGAGAACGGCCCTAAAGGCTTGCAGGCTGCGCACGTTCAGCCTCAATAAAAAGCGCCTGTAACGGAAAAGCCCTGCTTGTCAGGGCTTTTTTTTAATTCGTTATCTCGCTTGACATTCCAATTCAGACTGTCATCGTTTACGTTGGTTTGGCGTTTTTTGTCTCTTTTTTGCAGGCGTATTCTTACCTACCCCTGCCGCCGTTTTTTTCTTGGTTTGGGTCGTACTCGTTTTCTTTGCGTTGATTGCACGCTTCTTCTTAGCGGCCTTTTTGACGGTCGCGCTTTTTTTGCTGGGTGGTTTCGGGCCCTCTTCGACCTCTACGCCGAACACATCGGAGAGATCTGGGGCGACCAGGCGGCGGCGTTTGCCTCGGCCCGCCGTCGCCGTCTGCACGTCGAGTTCGGCGCTGATCAGCTCTTCGTGATCAACATTTCGCAGCACAAAAAGTGACTCCGGCCTGTCATCGAGTCGGGCGCCAATGCCGTATAGGCTTGCGGCGACATGTTTACACATGTCTGCCCAATCAGGACAGCTACAGGAGAATGTGATCTCCTTAAGCAGGGGGAAGAGTCCATGTGTACGATCGGTCACAATCTCCATGACGTTCGTCGAGAAGCGCCCCTGCAACAACTCAAGCAGGGAACCGATTTGGCCCACACACTGTTTCCGTACCTTTTTCCACTTCGCCAAGGATAATGGCGTGATGTTGATGTCGACAGTGTACAGCTCTGAACCACTGACGATAGCCTCTATTTTCCCTTTTGAGATGGCAAGATGACACACCGAACCGTTACGCACATACGTTCGTCCGCGCGGTAAGCGGTTGGCATAATCACTGAAATGTTCCAAGTGGCGGCACCACGCTTCGCCCCAGAACGTGCGGGCGATCTTTCGGCCTTCAATCTCCACCGGTTCAATGGTTAGCCCGCGCTTACGCAATTTCTGCACTTCGCGCGCCGCATTCGCACGCCGCTGGGCCACCGGAACGTAAGGACGCCACCCGTAATACGCCATGGTTTTTTTCTCCTATCCGATTTGGGCTTTCTCTACATCAAGCGATACCACGTTAAGCAACGCCTCGTCATCCATCTCTGTCAGCAGCGTCTCGGCGCCCCCTTCTAAGAGATCGCGGGAGAGCGCGGTCTTTTCCTTAATCAGCGCGTCGATTTTTTCCTCCACCGTGCCCTGGCAGACGAATTTATGAACCAGAACATTCCTTTTCTGACCGATGCGAAAAGCGCGATCGGTTGCCTGATTTTCCACGGCGGGGTTCCACCAGCGATCAAAATGCACCACATGGGACGCCTCAGTCAGGTTAAGGCCTGTGCCGCCTGCCTTGAGTGACAGGATGAAAAAAGGCGGACCGTCTTCTTGTTGGAAGCGGTCGACCTGCTTTTGGCGTTGCCCAACCGGCGTGCCACCGTGGAGCACTAACCCTGGCTGACCAAACTGCCCCGCCAGAAATGTTGCCAGCGGGTCGGTCATCTCTCGGAATTGAGTGAAGATCAGCATCTTCTCCTGACGCGACGCGATCTCTTCGCAAAGCTCGGCCAGCCGAGCAAACTTGCCACTGAGTTTGGGGTCGTACACCCCATCGCCCGATAGCTGCGATGGATGGTTGCAGATCTGTTTGAATCGCAGCAAATAGGCGAGCACCGCACCGCGCCGTTTCATCCCCTCTACATTATCGAGCGATTGCGCTAACTCGCGCACTGCCTTTTGGTACTGAGCCGCCTGGGTTTTAGTCAACCCGCAGTAAGCGAGCATTTCGGTCTTCTCCGGTAAATCGGTGATGATCGATTTGTCGGTCTTTAGCCGCCGCAGGATATAGGGCTGTACCAGGCGGCGAAGGGGCGCATAGTGTTGAGTAGACTGCTGAGACAATGATGTAACGAAGCGCTTGAACCGCGGGGCCGAACCGAGCAGACCGGGACAAAGGAAATCGAACAGCGACCAGAGATCAGCGAGACGATTCTCTACCGGCGTTCCCGTCAGCGCGATCCGGGAAACGGCCTTGAGCTTTTTCACGGCCTTCGTTTGACGCGCGGCGGGGTTTTTAATGGCCTGCGCTTCGTCCAGCACCACCAACTGCCACTCCCGATCCACCAGCCAGGACTGGCGCATGAGGGTGCCGTACGTGGTCAATACAAGTTCTATCCCCGCAAAGACATTCTGGCCGCCAGCCGCCAGGGTATCCATCTCTTTCTTACTCGCCTGCGAGGTATGTACGAACAGGCAACGCAGCGATGGCCCATAGCGGTCGAGTTCTCGCTTCCAGTTGGCCAGAAGCGACGCCGGTAACACCAGTAACGATGGCTTTTTACACCCCTTTTGCTTTAATACGAGCAGCAACGCGATGACCTGCATGGTCTTTCCCAAGCCCATATCGTCGGCCAGACAGGCACCGAGTCCCAATTGCGACAGAAGCCATAGCCAATTGACCCCCGTTTTCTGATAAGGGCGAAGTGTCGCCTTGAGCGTCTTGCCTGGATCAGTGGCGTTCACCTCAGTGGGCGATCGCAACTCATCCATCAATGACGTCAACCACTGACCCGGCTGCACACTGGACCACTGACGCGCTTCCTGCTCGGGATCGGTAGGGTTCAAGTCCGCCGGGGCGCCGGCCAGCAGTCGCATCCCTTCCAGAAAGGCGATTCCGTTTTCTGCGGCATCGGTTTCAATCTTTTTCCAATGGGCTAAGGCTTCGGCCAGTTTTTTCTGATCAACCTCCACCCACTGGCCTTTGATATACGCCAAGCCCTCTCCCGCCGCCATCAGCGTCTTCAATTCAGCCTCGCTTAAAACCTCATCACCGAGGGCGATCGCCAATCTAAAATCGAGGAGTGCGTCTACGCCGAAACGCTTCTGCTTTCGCTCACCCAGGGTAATCTCGACGCGCGGCCGAGTGCGCTTTTTCCACCAGTCCGGCACGCGGACAATCACGCCGCAGTGTTCGTACAGCGGGATCTCCTTGAGAAATTCGTAGGCCTCCGCCGCTGTCCACGCCAGCGGGTGGTACAGATCGCCCGTCTCGACCAGTTCCTTGATCACGGCACTGGACTCAGCGGCGCGATGGACCGGCGAAAGAAGACGGATTAAGGCTTTTTTGTTTTTGGATCCCGCATAGCTTTGCAATGCGCTGCTCAGCGGTTGATAACGCACCCGTCCCTGCCCCGAGAGTTCAGGCGCGTACGTGGCCAGGAACGCAAACGGGTAATCGGGCTCGCTTTTGTTCTCCGCGAGGTGAAAACAGACACGACCGACCTGATGCCACTGCGGCGCCGCCTTGGCAAGAAAATGGGCCAAGCCCTGATGGAATTGGATCTGCTCATTGATCCATCCGTCTAGAAGCCGCCAAAGCTCCGCAAGCACATCAGGCGAAAGATACTCGGCGCCCCGCATAGGCGGAGCGCTTAGCAGCAGCGCGGCTTCTTCCGCAGTGGAGAGGGGTTCAAGGGGCTCAGGTTCGATGGGGTCCGTCTGGGTTAAACACCGTGCGCTCAGGTACTTGCAGGCAAATTCGCGCCAGTAGATACCCGACGGCGGCAGCTCCGCACGATTTTTTTCCGCCGCCAAGGCGAACAAGCCTTCACCCACATGGCGAGCAAAGGCGTCGCCAATCGGCGCATAACGTGCATTCTCATCGGGATCACTGCCTGTCGCCGACGAGAAGCAATGCAGGTGGCCTGAGGGCAAGAGGCCGAGTTCGAGAGGCATCTGGATTCGTATAACGAGTTAATCGTTTAGTCATTTTGGGCGCCTTCGTTAGCGCGTTTCCGCGGCCCTCCGACGCCCGTATTGTGGCTCAAGTTTACCATTGCCACGCCTTCATTGGGTAGGGAA
>CALZJI010000473.1 GCA_945787615.1 uncultured Chromatiaceae bacterium
CGACCGATCCTGACGTGGCCACTGTGGAGCTACTGTCTAGTAGTCCACAGTTACAGTCGGGGGACGATAGCGGCATTACCATTAGTGCAATTGTCAAAGACGCGAATAACAACCTGTTGGAGGATAAGACGGTGACGTTTTCGTCGGATTCTGGAGCGCTCGCGGTAACGCAAAGCGCCACGGATTCCTCAGGCATCGCATTGGCGACGCTCACCAGCGGCGGTGATGAGTCCAATCGCACCATTACGCTTACGGCGACATCGGGTTCAGTTAGCGAGACGTTAGGTGTGAGTCTGGCTGGTACGACGGTGGCAATCAGTGGCCAAAGTTCATTGGTTTTAAACGATTCGACTACGTTAACCCTAACATTAAAAGACTCCTTTGGCGACGGTTTAGCAGGAGCGACCTTGACAGTAAGCTCCGCTCAAAACAATACGCTGAGCGCCGAAACGCTGACCACCGACGCGAGCGGTCAAGCTTCCGTTATCGTAACCGGTGACTCGTCCGGTACCGATATCATAACGGCTTCGGCGTTGGGCGCCAGCGCAACCTTCTCGTTAACCGTATCCGGTGATGATTTCCAAGTTACGACGCCCAGTTCAGACGGTACGGAAGTGAACTTGGGTGACAACCAGACCATTACCGTTCGCTGGTTACAAGATGGCTCACCGGTTTCCGGCCAAACAGTGAATTTCTCCGCTACGCGGGGTACCTTAAGTGCGGTCACCGATGTTACCGATGCTAACGGCGAGGCCGGCGTCACGGTTTCCGCGACCAATGCGGGACCTTCGGTTATTGCGGCCTCAGTGACTGACGGGCCTTCCGCGTCGAGAGAGATTGAGTTCATCGCCACGACGGCCTCGACGATAGATGTACAGACCAGTCTTTCAACCGTCGGTCCGGGTGGTGAACAGGCGACGATTACCGCCACCGTACGCGATCCCAACGGCAATCTCGTAAAAAATAAGCAACTCAACTTTTCGTTAACAGATATCACGGGTGGCAGTATTTCCGCCGCCACGGACACCACTGACAGCAATGGCCAAGCCAGCACGGTATACAATTCTGCGCTAGCGACCAGCGCCAAGGACGGGGTTAGCGTCACCGCGACGGTGGCAGATACTACGCCTGCGGTGACCAATTCGGTTACGTTGACCGTAGGTGAGCGCGGACTATTCGTTACGCTAGGCACCGGTAACGAGATTGAGGAGCCCGATATCGTGCGTTACGATAAGCTGTACTCCGTTTACGTTACCGATGCGTCGGGCGGTGCGGTGGCGAATGCGGAAGTATCGCTGAGCGTGATTCCGACGCATTATTTTAAAGGTTTCTATCAATGGAACGGGACCAATCATGAGAACCAATATTCTGTCACTTGCATCAATGAAGATATCAACGAAAACGGTCAGCTCGACGATGGCGAAGATACCAATGCGAACGGAAACTTGGAACCCGGAAACGTTGTAACCGTAGACCAAAGTACAGTCACCACAGAGGAGAATGGCTTTGCTTTCTTCAATGTCAGCTACGCTCAACAGTACGCGCACTGGGTACAAGTAGACCTCGAAGCCCGTACCAACGTAGGCGGTACAGAGTCATTGGATAGGGCATCATTTTTCTTGCCAGGTTTGGCCGCCGATTTTACGGACGAGGAGGTAGATCCGCCTGGTGATCCCAGTCCGTTTGGAACTGCATTCACCTGCGCCGACCCAACCTAAAAACCATTTATTTCGAGTAGTGATAAGAGAAACGCCCAGTTTTTCCTGGGCGTTTTAGTTTGTGGGGTAAATTTCTCGCACCCAACCTCGGTAATTGATCCTGTATTCTCTTATCCAGTCGCTCTCGTCGTCCATACTCACGCGAGGGTGTTGGGTTTGCCGCTTCTGTCCGCCGTTTCATTTACCGTGAAGACGGGTTCCCTGTAAGATCCCCATACGTACATACGTTTTTGCAGCGACACTCGTTATAATAGGCGAAATCGTCGCCGTTGCGAGCATCTCTAGTGAAATGAAACGTCCGCGTAACCTATTCTTGATCGGTCCCATGGGTGCAGGGAAAA
>CALZJI010000474.1 GCA_945787615.1 uncultured Chromatiaceae bacterium
GTATGACGTGGCTCATTGCCCGAACAGTATATCCGTAATATTATCCTGATAACAATATCATACGGCTCGTTCGAATATTTGCACCATACGGGATCGAGGCGTTTCAATCCACGCGCCCGCGAGGGGCGCGACGGCATTGACCCACTGATTTAGGCGTTTGGTCTTGTTTCAATCCACGCGCCCGCGAGGGGCGCGACTTGCAGGTCAATACGTCTTTTCGTTGCCACGCGTGTTTCAATCCACGCGCCCGCGAGGGGCGCGACGTTGCCATTCGCCGAAACATTGGCGATAGAACTGGTTTCAATCCACGCGCCCGCGAGGGGCGCGACTTATTGGCAGGTCGAGCATTGCCAGTTTATCAGCGGTTTCATTCCACGCGCCCGCGAGGGGCGGGACATTTATGCTCGATGACGTCGA
>CALZJI010000475.1 GCA_945787615.1 uncultured Chromatiaceae bacterium
TATTAATAGTTGCATAAATATTCGCACTATCTGTTTATAGTAGCCGAAATGTATGAGGTGTCTTTTAGCTGAAAAAAACTCTTTATCAACGATGTTGTCTTTTGTATTGAACGCAATATCGAGGTGAGACTTTTTTTCATTGCCTCCTTACTGGCAATGGGTAGTTTCGCTAATCGCGCTTTGGCATGATTCCAGACCTGCTCATCGGGATTCAGCTCTGGCGAATAGGAAGGCAAAAATGCCATCAAAATAGCACCCTTCTGAGCTTTAACGAAAGCTTGAGTCTCTTTGCTATGGTGATACTTGGCGTTATCAACAACCACAACAATTGGCCGCCCGGCATCACCCTGAAGCTTTTTCAGAAAGCTTATGAATTTCTTCGAATTCATTGTTCCCTCTATAAAACTAAAACGCATGTCCCCACGAGGCGTCACGCCGCTGATTACACTTAATCCGAAACGTCCACCGCTATCCTTCACGACAGGTGTCTCACCCACCTTCCCCCAAGTAAAACCGCGATGTGAGTCACTGCGCACAGATGCTTCATCAACGAAGTAGATCTCAGCACCTAACTCCTTTGCTTGCTGGGCGAGTTCAGGAAATGTCTTGTTGAGATACTTTTCTATTTTCCTGGGGTCTTGCTTGTAAGATTTGTATATCGGGCGTTGAGGGCTGAGTCCGAGATGAGCAAGCAAACGGCTAACTGAACTTTTACTAAGTTTAATGCCCCGTTCACGGGCGATCATTTCTCGAACAATGTTTAACGTCCATAAACAAAATTCAAACTGATGATTCAGGGGATTACCTAATGTCACAGCATCATACACCCACTTCATGTCGTCTGCCGACAGTTTGCGCTTTCTTCCTTTTCTCGCGCCTTCTTTCAGCGCATCCCAACCACCGCTACGGTAACGTGATAACCAATCGAAGAGGGTCCGAATGGGGATATTGTAAATTCGCGCCACTAAATGTACCGGTTCGTGGCGTATGATAATGGTCTCAACAACTTCTTTCCGCTTCTTGCTACGTTCTTCTGTTCTGCTCATCAAGCTATTATAACGTGCGATTACTTATGCAACAATTAATA
>CALZJI010000476.1 GCA_945787615.1 uncultured Chromatiaceae bacterium
AAGCTTACCTATACTTACTCAAGAAATCAATTTTTTAACGAATACAAGCCTCTACAAAATAGCAATTTGGCGGCTCACCGTTCCTTAAAAGGTCATTTTTTCCATCACCAAATTCGTACTTTAGCGTTGCGTTTGAGCATAGCCACGCCGCACCGCGTCGGCCAACTGGCGCGCCGACTCGTTCACCATGGCATCGTCTTCACCCTCCACCATTACGCGAATGACGGGTTCGGTACCCGACGCGCGCAACAATACGCGTCCTGTCGCGCCAAGAGACGCTTCAATATCCGCTCTCGCTTTGGTTACCACGGCTGACGACGAAAAATCAAATCTCCCTTCCGTACGTACGTTCACCAAACGCTGCGGATATTTCGTCATACCACTCTTAAGATAGCGAAGCGAACGACCACTCTCGACCATCGCCGCCAAGATTTGCAGCGCCGCTACGGTACCGTCGCCGGTAGAGGTCTTATCGAGGCAAATGATATGCCCCGACGACTCGCCGCCTAACGTA
>CALZJI010000477.1 GCA_945787615.1 uncultured Chromatiaceae bacterium
CAATGCGTGGGGCCGGAATTGTCACGTAGCAATCGCAACGTCACCCACCGATTAATTAGCTTATGCATAGGGCTCGCGTCTAAATTAATTCACATTTTGGACGTCGATCCATCTCGCCTGGCTGCGTTGCCTACAGGGACGTAGGTAAGGGGCGAGAGCAGGACGCGGAAGCTTTGCCTACAGGGACGTAGGTAAGGGGCGAGAGCACGCCTACAGGGATGTAGGTGGTAGGGCAACGCAGGACGCAGTTGCCGAGGACGCGGAAGCTTTGCCAGGCGAGCGCCTCATCGCCCAAAATGTGAATTAATTTTGACGCGAGCCCATAGCGATGGAAATATGAACGCGGTCTACTATTTATACTTCTTCTCAAGGCCTAGGGCGCCTTTCCGTAAAAAAAGTAACGCTTTAAGCAATTGAATTCCTCTCTAAAAAACTGAATTTTTGGCTGTTTTAGCAGTCGTTTAATAGTAAGGACCGCTGGCCGATAGTATAGTTAAGATGGATATGGGTGTTACTAAGCAGTTAGCGGTTATCGGCGCAGCTTCTTGTTGGGGGGCGCCAGATAACCGGTGTGACATGGGGCCATCAGTTATCCGAGCTAACGGACTGGATTCACGGCTGAGGTATCATGCCTACGACGTTGACTGGCGGCATTTAGCAGCGCCCTGCGTGGGTCACGAAGACCAAGACGTTGTTGCGCTCATTGGGCAATATTGTTCCGAGCTTGCGCAATATGTTCTCGAAGCCGTTTCTCAGGGCAGATTTTTTTCCGTCATCGGCGGTGACCATTCTTGCGCGGTGGGCACCTGGAGCGGCGTACACGCAGCGATTAACGAACGCGGACCGCTGGGGCTGATATGGGTCGACGCCCACATGGACAGTCATACACCGGAGACTTCTCATAGCGGCGCTGTACACGGTATGCCCCTCGCGGCGCTGTTAGGTTATGGTGATCCCGCATTGACGCAGATCGGTGTACCCAAACCAAAACTGAGTCCCGAACACGTCTGCTTGGTAGGCGTACGTAGCTATGAAACCGAAGAAGCAAACTTTCTTAAACGCCTAGGGGTGCGGGTATTTGATAGCGAAGAAGTACAACGTCAAGGCTTGAACGCAGTCATGAAACAGGCGCAAGCAATCGCGCGAAACGGAACGGCGGGCTACGGTATTAGCATTGACCTAGACGCCATTGACCCGGTCGACGCGCCGGGTGTTGGCTCGCCCGAACCGGGCGGTTTAGGCGGCGCTGATTTGACTAGCGTGCTTGGCGAACAGGCGGACGCGACGGATTTCATAGGCGTCGAGATTGCCGAATTAAATCCCAGTAGAGACAGGAATGGCCTCACAGCACGGTTGGTGTCGGAACTCATAGTTGCGTGTTGTCGAACAGGGTAGAACGTTGCCGAGAGGTGGTTAATGGATCCTTTTATCGAGTTGGAAAATGAGTATTGCGCCCGTAATTACCTGCCACTACCCGTTGTGCTGGTGCGCGGTGAAGGTGTCTACGTTTGGGATAATGATGGCAAGCGTTATCTGGATATGATGAGTGCCTATTCGGCCGTTAGTCATGGCCATGGCCATCCGCGTTTAGTGGCGGCGTTAAAGGAACAAGCCAGTCAGCTGACGATTGTTTCACGGGCGTTTTATACCGATAAGCTTGGAGCGTTCCTTAAAAAAGCGTGTGAGCTAACGGGCCAAGATATGGCGTTGCCCATGAATACGGGGGCCGAAGCGGTAGAGACCGCGATTAAAGCCGCACGCAAATGGGCCTATACCGTAAAAGGCGTCGAGGATGATCAAGCGGAAATCATCACCTGCGAGGGCAACTTTCACGGACGTACCTTAGCCATCGTAGGGATGTCATCGGAAGTGCAATACAAGGATGGTTTTGGGCCTTTTCCGCCTGGCCTAAAAAGTATCCCTTACGGCGATGCCGCGGCGCTAGAGGCTGCGATTACACCCAATACGGCGGCGTTCCTGGTGGAGCCTATCCAGGGCGAAGCGGGAATCAACGTGCCGCCGGCCGGTTACCTGAAACGCTGTGCGGAGATATGTAGGAAACATAATGTCTTATTGATTTGTGACGAGATCCAAACCGGACTTGGCCGAACGGGAAAGCTGTTGGCCTCACAGCATGACGGCGTGAAGCCAGACGGTTTAATTCTTGGTAAAGCGTTGGGCGGCGGGATGCTGGCGGTTTCAGCCTTTTTATCCCGGCGCGAGGTTATGGCCGTATTTACCCCCGGCGATCACGGAAGCACCTTTGGCGGTAATCCGTTGTCCAGCGCCGTGGCGTTAGAGGCGCTCAATGTACTTGAGGACGAAGGCTTAGCGGCCCGCTCGGCTCAATTAGGGAGGTACTTACTCGAGCAGCTACAAAGTATCGACAGCCCTTTGATCACGGACATACGCGGTAAGGGATTGTTTGTCGGCGTCGAGATTGCCTCGAACAAAGCTACCGCCCGCAGCGTATGTGAGGCCTTAATGGGACGAGGAGTCTTAAGCAAAGAAACTCATGAAACCGTAGTCCGTCTCGCGCCGCCTTTAGTGGTTACCAAGGAACAACTTGACTGGGTCGTTGCTCAGTTAGCGGATGTGCTCGCAGAATCAGTTGTCGCGTGAGTCTGCGCGCAGAGGGGCGGAATCGGGACAGCGCCTGTCTGGTGTTATCCGACGCATTGGCATAGCTCGCATTGCTCACCAACGATCGTCGCGAGGGTGTGTACGGCACTGTAGATTTCTGGAGCATGGAAGCTCTGACGCCGCGAAGTACGGATATGTGCGAGAGCGGTCAGGGCGTACCGACCGGAGAACGACGAAATCATATTTGACAGCTTGTTGAGGAATTCGGAGGGGCGAAGCGTTTAGCGGGGCTACTCGAGTTCGCCTTCGGCCTTCCTGTCTCACTGAGTGAGATAACGTAGAGGGTGCCATTAAACTTAAAAGTGCCGAGCCAGCGCGTTTATGCTACATATTTCGGGTAGAAACGCCAACGCAGTTGGAAAATAGTGGCTTGTACATTTGCTATCACGGGGTTGACTGCGCTATACGCAACAAAAAGATCTGTGTTGTGAACATACGAATATGATGTC
>CALZJI010000478.1 GCA_945787615.1 uncultured Chromatiaceae bacterium
ACACCGTGGTTGAAAATACTCGACCAACAACAGGTCGCGTTGACTGGCGTGTATTCGTTACCTCTCCTATCCCAAACGTTGCTTCGCGTGCTAAAAGTGACTTCACCGAATGTTCTAATAGTAACGCTTTTGAGCTCAGGCTTGAGACTCAGCTTCCTTGCCAACGGCAAGTTGAAACTGAGTAGGCTAGCTCCTTTTCGTTTGGATCAAGCTGAAGTGAGCGCAAATATCGTCCTCGACGAGATCGAGAAAACCGAGCGTTATTTAGGTCGACTGCGAATGTTGAGCCGCGACGCCGCCATGGTAGTGCAGTTGGTGGGAAGCGAATCGCTGATGACAGCCCTTCAGCATTCCTCATCATCTCTGGAGAACAAGAGAGCAGTCCTTGTTGATGTGTCGTCAGTATTGAATGATCTGGGTGTCGAAATCAAGAACGACGCCTCAACCTGTGACAGCCTATTCTCTCACCTTCTGGTGAAGAAGCCCCCGCCAAACCATTTCGCGCCTAAAGAATTCCTACGGTTCGGTGAGATGTATCGCC
>CALZJI010000479.1 GCA_945787615.1 uncultured Chromatiaceae bacterium
GTATTTTAGTAAGTTATAACTCTATTCGCGAGTACTGTCTTAAGTACGGTCAGCGCCATGTAGATAATACTCGGCGCTGCCGCGGACGACTGGCACAGGATAAATAACATACGAAAGGCCGGGGTTTTGAGCATGCTTCACGCCACCCCCCAGCAAACGTGGTCATCGCGGACGGTATTTTTCCTCGCCTTCGAACAATCCTCAATCGCAAAATCCTCGAATTAGCCGGGCTAGTCCTGCGGTTTTGCTCAATCGGATTGTCCAAAACTGACCCAAATATGGGCGCGAAAAATACTATGTTACTTTTTCGCGAGCGCTAAATGAGAAGGTAGATCTCTGATGTGCAAGTCGCGCTGCGGAAACGCGATTTCAATGCTTGCCTCGCGAAAGCGCTGATCTATTTCCATTAATAACTCGTGTCGCGTCGGTATCATAACGTCGAACGATGGAACAAAGACGCGTAACTCAAAATTCAGCGAGCTGTCTCCAAAAGCAATAAACAGGGCTTTGGAAGGTGGGTCGTCGAGCACATTAGGATTTTTAGCGGCGACCTCAAGCAATAGTTTACACGCAAGTTCGGTATCAGCGCCGTAGGCGATACCAACAGGTATGACGAGGCGTAGAATCTCGTCAGACAGGGACCAGTTAACGACTTCGCCTGTGACGAACTGCTTGTTGGGTATGATGAGTTCTTTTCGATCCCAGTCCGTGATGGTAGTGGCGCGGATGCGAATACGGGAGACCTTCCCGCTAGTGTTGCCCACGGTGACCGAATCACCGATCCGTATGGGTCGTTCAAACAGCAAGATGAGACCTGATACGAAATTAGCAAAGATTTCCTGCAAACCGAATCCGAGGCCGACGGTTATCGCTGCAGCAAGCCACTGAACCTTGGACCAGCCTACACCAATGGTGTCGAACGCCATCAAAACGCCCACAATCACGATGATGTAGCGCACAATAGCGGTGATGGCATAACGACCGCTTGGCGTAAACGGTAACTTTTGTAAGATCGAAATTTCGAGCAAGCCTGGGATGTTCTTGCTCACAATGGCGGTAACGGCTACGACGACCACCGCCAGTAAAAGATCGGCAAGACTAATAGGGACAACATCAACGGAATCGGCCGCTAATCCGGTTCCCTTTGCTTCTGTCGTCCACAGCGTGAAATCCGCTAAAATACCAAGAGCGGGTAGTACTTGCGCCCAGAGAACGAAGAAGCCGATGATAACGGTAAATCCCATCGCATTGTTGATGAGGCTGATGGTTTGCGCGCCGACCGTATCTACGTCGATTTCACTTTCTTCCGGGATTGGCATGGGTGCCTCGACGGACTTCATCACGCCTTCCTCAGCGGCATTTTCATCTTGGTCTTCACTCTCGCTAGCCGCGCGGGCCTCGGCTTGGGCCGCTAGTTTCTTCCGCCATTGCTCGATCGCTAATTTACGTTCGGCGATATTTAATCCGCGGATGAGTAAGGCACGCGCGAGAATGATGATCAGGATTAGCCAGGTGCTACTTATGAAGCGCGCGCCTAGCTGCTGGGACGTGTAGGTAAAACCGGCTGCAGAAGCCAGCGCTAATGCCAGAGGTATGCCAATCAAGCTTGGAAACCACAAATATCTGAGGCGTGAAATCCAACCGCTAGGCTGTTTAGTCAAGGTGTCCTTAAGCAGCCCGCCGCTTGGGCGGAACAAATAATATAAGAACACTGATGTTGCGGCCATCGTTAAAATAAACGCGATACGCCCAAGCGAATCATAGTGAGCTTGTATCGGTTGGTGGTATAGGACGCTGTCTACAAACGCCAACACCAATACCGTAGGCGTATACCAGTTCAGGTGTCGCCTTAACAACGTCAAATTCTCCACACGCCAACGAAAATGTGATTCGCCTAGACCGTTTTTGCGACAAATTCGTCGCAGAAATAGTATGGCGAAGAGAAGATTAGCGATGGTCATCATACCGGCGGAAACGGCATTTGGAAAATTTGTGTCGATGGCCGAAATACTCAGGCGCCAGCCAATGTACCAACACAGCAATGGCCATGGCGCTGCAACTAAAACGGTCAAAAGTGTTGCCTTAATGGTGTCGGAAAACATCGCTTTGCTTAACTTGGTGCTATAGCGCCCAAGCTCCGTTAACTTCGCTCGAAATTGTTTTCGCAAGGCAAAGAGAGAGACTAGCAATAGAAGGAAACCGACATTTACTATTGGATACGCAGAGAGATCGTTCAGCAGGGTATCGACGACCGTTCCCCATGACGGTGGGAAAAGTAGCCAAAACGTCGCGCGCAATATATTTTGAAGGTCTCCTGTACCGATGGGTAGCGCGCTTTGTATCCATAACACGCGTTCATCGATAAAATCGCCGTATTCGTTAACCAGACTAAAGAATGCGCGCTCGCTCTCAAGCAAAGGAAAAAGCGTTTTCTCAAAATAAATGTCGTAGGCCTTTATTAATTCTTGAAGGTATGACTCCCTTTGATTAATAAGGGCGTTGCGGACTTCACTGGTGATGGCTTCAGATTGGCCAGGATCAATCACTACAGGTGAATCTTTTAGGCGTCGGGCCGTCTCGCGGTCGAGGTCGATCAATTCGAGTAGCCAGTCTTCGATCTCTATGCGTCGAAGTTGTACCCGGTTTAAGTCGGCGTGCCTATCTTCTATTCTTTTGTCTAAAACACGCGCATCAGGTAATTGACTTCTCTCGCTGCGTAGTTTTAGCCCAATCAAGTCCGAGAGCCCGACTTGGGCTATTTTTTCCTTGATACTTTCAAAACTATGCCGAGTCTTATCAAGCACGCCGTCCAGGCGTTGCTTTTCTTTACTCAATGCCTTGTTCCGGGAAGA
>CALZJI010000480.1 GCA_945787615.1 uncultured Chromatiaceae bacterium
CGACCGCAACGGTTAGCGCGCCCAGATCATCGGCAAAGCCGACGGCTGGAGTGATATCGGGGATCGCGTCCATGGGTAAGATAAAATACCCCAACGCGCTAAAAATCACCGCTTTCGCCCAGATTGGTGTTTCCGGTCGTTGTGCGGCATAATATAGCCAAAGCGCCTTTTCGACCACCTCGCGGCCCGCTACAATTGCGAACTTAGTCAGCTTCGACCAAAAATTCGCGTCGGAATATTCATGTTCAAAGTCGTTGCTTTTGTCAGGTAGATTTTCCATATATAACGTTCCTTACCAGAGCTTCTCGTTCCATA
>CALZJI010000481.1 GCA_945787615.1 uncultured Chromatiaceae bacterium
GTCCGCGGATCTGTCATCGTGGACGACTCGCCATGAGGTAGCGTTTCTAGGTAGAAATGCTCAAGGTCCAGTACCAAGGGAGCATCCGATTGATCAGGAACCTTCAACACGCCGGTTAGTTTCGCGCTGTCGACCGCTGCCTGCCATCCGCTGGTATCTCGGACAGCGCTTACGGTTACATCCTGAAGAGTACGGCCAAAAAACTGCGCTTCAGCTATCACCACCTCGATCTCCGTCAGCACATCGAGCGCTTGTCCGCCCCCCCCGGCATCCGCCGTTTTAGCACGCCATTGCTCTTCATCGAACCTCGGCAGGTTTCCGGCTATTCTTAATCCGTTACCGTCGGGAAGCCGCGCATCGACACCGCCGTAGCGCAACTCTCCACGCAGTAAATCCAACTCCTCACCCGTCCTTTCTACCTCAAAGATACCGGAAAGTGCTTCGCCATACTGCAACCGCATTGGCCTGTCTGGTGCAATAGGAAGGCTCATGGTAAATAGTACGTTACGAGGCTTATCGGCACGTTTCCCTACCGGCTCAGGAAGCATAACCTCAACACCTTCAAGCCTTGAAGTGATGGTAAGTTTACCGACCTCTTGCCGTGTTTCCTCCCCGGCGTGTAGACGCAGCACGCCATCCCAACGCGTCGCTCCCTGCATGCGCTTAAAGACTTGAAGTTCAAAGCGTTCGTACAACCTAGCCGGTGTTGTCTGACCGCTCGCCGTTATCACAGTGGTCATAGCCGGACTTTGTTTGGCACGTTCCGTAACGATACTCGCAGTTGCCGGCTGCCCCATAATAACTGCATCGATCCCTTGCGCTTCAACGCCTTCATCGCTGAATCTCAACGCGCCATTTATTTGCGTTACATCGACACCAGCGTCTTCAAGCCACAGATCATTTTCAACAAAATAGACTTCCCCGCTAATTGTCGTTTTCTTCTCGAATTTGTTTAACGGAACGCGGAGCGAGAGCTCGAGATTACTACGACCTTCTATGCGTGCATCGGAAAAATACTTTCCGACAGTTTCATATAACGGCGTCTCGACGAGGTATCGTATCCCATCGGAACTGGGCCCCGTTGCTCTACCAAGCACGCGTAAGGCTCTTCTCTTTGAGCGTAAATCGGAGATCGTCGCCGTAACATCAGCCAAGGTGGAATCGAGCGTTTTAGCGGTACTGCCTCTCACGGTCAACGCCTGTCGGTTGAAAACAACCTCAGCATCAATTTCTTCTAAACGGGGCCACTTCTGTACGTAGTCGAGAATGCCGTCGTTTATATTTAAATGGACTTCAAAGCGCCCCTCTTTGTTTACAAACGGGAATCGATTAATCGGCCCGCTAACTACGGCACTTCCTGACGACAACTCACCGCTTACAATCGCCCGATCTAGCCAGTCGACTAGCCGTTTCTTCATTATTCCAACGGGCAAATATCGGGATACGAATTCTACTTTACCTTTTTCGAACTTCGCTTCCAGATCCAACACGGGTGATCCACCCTGCGGGGGCAACTCTACGCCCAAAGTCGCACTCAGGATTATATGCTCATTACGAAAATCCAGCTTTTTGGAGCGTACGTACCAACCACCGCCATCGCTCCGCTGTACCGTTACCTTCCCATCGAGTTGCCCAATAGGTAAGGGTTCACGAAAAAGCTTTGGCAACTGGAGGTTAGCCTCTTTTGTAGCAAGTTCAACGAGCACCGTATTCTCATCTGCATAGAACACCCCACTCAAGCCGGAAAAGCCAGGTA
>CALZJI010000482.1 GCA_945787615.1 uncultured Chromatiaceae bacterium
ACCACTTGGTATTGCTGTGCCAGGACGAAACCGGCTATCGAAACCTCACACGCTTGGTGACCCAAAGTTATATCGAAGGCCAGCATTTTGGCCAGCCCACGATTCAAAAGGCGTGGTTGAATGGCGCAACGGATGGTCTCATCGCGCTGTCCGGCGGCCGGTATGGAGATGTTGGCCAAGCCCTGCTAGCGGAGAAGAAGGCGATAGCCAGCCAGCTGTTGGCTCGCTGGCAGGCGTTATTTCCAGACCGTTATTACCTTGAGATACAGCGCACTGGGCGAGAACACGAAGAACCCTACTTGCACGGCGCCGTGGAGCTCGCCATTCAATCTAACATGCCGATGGTGGCGACGAACGACGTTCATTTCTTGCACAGCGATGACCATGAAGCCCATGAGGCTCGCGTCTGCATTTTCGACGGCCGTACGTTGGATGATGCCCGCCGGCCCCGGCACTTTTCTGACCAACAATATCTTCGTAGCAGCGAAGAAATGGCGGAGCTGTTCTCCGACGTTCCCGAGGCGCTGGAAAACAGCGTCGAAATCGCTCGGCGTTGTAATGTTGAACTGACGTTGGGTACAGCGGTGTTACCCGATTTTCCGATTCCCGAGGGAATGACAGAGGAGGGGTATTTCCAAAGGCGCGCACGAGACGGCTTGGCGCAACGCTTAGCCGTCGAGGTAACGGGCGCGGGCGGCGATGCCAACGCGGACCACCAACATTACGAGGAGCGATTAAAGCGGGAACTGGACGTTATTATCGGCATGGGATTCCCCGGCTACTTTTTAATTGTTGCCGATTTTATCCAGTGGGCCAAAGAAAATGGCGTACCCGTGGGCCCAGGGCGCGGTTCAGGCGCCGGTTCGTTAGTCGCCTATGCTCTACAAATCACCGATCTTGATCCCATTCGCTATGACTTGCTGTTTGAGCGGTTTCTTAATCCCGAACGCGTCTCCATGCCGGATTTCGACGTGGACTTTTGCATGGAAAAGCGTGATCGGGTGATTGACTATGTCGTGCATCGATACGGCCGGGAGCGGGTGTCGCAAATCATCACCTACGGCACCATGGCGGCCAAAGCGGTGGTGCGCGACGTGGGGCGCGTACTGGGGCATCCTTACGGGTTTGTTGACAAATTGGCCAAGCTCATTCCGTTCGAGTTGGGGATGACGCTCGATAAGGCGCTTGCAACTGAAGAGGCATTACACACGCGCTACGAGGACGAGGACGATGTCCGCGTTTTGATCGATTTGGCGCGCTCGTTGGAAGGGCTTACGCGCAATGCGGGTAAACATGCCGGCGGCGTTGTGATTGCGCCGTCGGCGTTAACGGATTTTACGCCTCTTTATTGCGAACAAGGCGCCGCGGGCACCGTGACGCAGTTCGATAAGGACGATGTCGAGGCTGTTGGCCTGGTCAAGTTCGATTTTCTTGGCCTGCGGACCCTTACGATCATCGACTGGGCGGTGAAAACGATAAACGGATTGCGCTCGAAGGACGGGGAAGAGCCGCTAGACATTACACGTATCGCGTTGGACGACAAGGCGCCATTTGACTTGTTGAAGCGTTGTGCGACCACGGCGGTATTTCAGTTGGAAAGCCGGGGGATGAAAGATCTTATAAAGCGTCTACAGCCCGATTGTTTCGAAGACATTGTGGCGCTGGTGGCACTGTTTCGCCCTGGCCCGCTGCAGTCGGGAATGGTGGATGACTTTATCAACCGTAAACATGGCCGTACGGCGGTCGAATATCCCCATCCTGACTTAGAACCCATCCTTAAGCCGACCTATGGGGTTATTCTTTACCAGGAACAGGTGATGCAGATTGCCCAGGATCTGGCCGGTTATACGCTGGGCGGCGCGGATTTATTGCGTCGCGCAATGGGTAAAAAGAAGCCGGAGGAAATGGCCAAACAGCGCGCTATTTTCACGGACGGTGCATTGGCGCGCGGTGTGCCAGAGAAAACGGCGACCTATATTTTCGATTTAATGGAAAAGTTCGCCGGTTACGGGTTCAATAAATCCCACTCGGCGGCGTATGCATTACTGTCATATCAAACGGCGTGGTTAAAATCCCATTATCCGGCCGCTTTTATGGCCGCAGTGTTATCGGCGGATATGGATAACACCGACAAAGTTGTCACGTTAATTGATGAATGCCGAGACATGAAACTCAGTGTTCGTCCTCCGGATATGAATAACAGCTATACCATGTTTACGGTACGCGAAGACGGCCGGATTCAGTACGGATTGGGCGCTATAAAAGGGGTTGGGCAAGCGGCCCTAGATAGCATTGTGGCTGAACGTAATAGCAACGGCCCATTTCGCGATTTGTTCGACTTTTGCCAGCGAATAGACTTGCGTAAGGTTAACCGTCGCATGTTAGAGGCGCTGACTAGAGCTGGCGCCCTGGACGGCTTGGGCCCCAACCGGGCGACATTGATGGCTTCCCTAACGACGGCGACTCAAACAGCAGAACAGAAATTCAGGGACGATAGCGTCGGCCAAGTGGATCTGTTTGGCAATGCACTGCCCGGTTTGGGTAGCGAACAGAGCGGGCAATGTTCCGCGTTTGTGGAAACGGCTGAATGGGGCGAAGAACAACGGCTATTGGGTGAAAAGGAAACCTTGGGTCTTTATTTAACGGGTCACCCTATCATACGTTACGAGCCCGAATTGGCGCAATTTACCAGTGCCCGCATCGTCGACCTTAAGCCGGATCGCGACCAAAAGGTTGTGATCGCCGGGCTCGTCGTGGCGATCCGCACCATGAGTAGCCGCAAGGGGGAGCGGATGGCATTTATTACCCTTGACGATCGGAGTGGTCGCATCGAGTTGGGTGTTTTTCCTGAGAACTATAGTCGCTACCGTGAACGCCTGGTTAAAGATAAGTTACTCGTCGTGGAGGGCGCGGTCAGTGTTGACGACTACTCCGGCGGTTTTCGTATTAGCGGCGATCGCATTTACGATATAGACGAAGCGCGTGCCGTGTACGCTAAACGCTTGGTGATAGACCTAACATACCAGCGCGGCGGCAACGGTTTTGTTCGTTCCCTAGCCCAATTGTTAGGCCCGTTCAAACAGGGCGCTTGCCCGGTGTGGGTTAAGTATCAGTCCGATAAAGCGCGCGCTGACGTTAAGCTGGGGCAGGAGTGGTCCGTTCATCCCACCGATGAATTGCTCAATCGTCTTGTTGATCTTGCGGGCAAAGAGCATGTGAATGTGGTGTATTAGGCGCTAAGCAGCAGTGGCTTCTGCGGGGTTGCGTAGGCTGCGATTTGAATCGGATGTCTTTTCACCACGTAGGTTACTCCGCGCTCTCAGTTGTTCGGAAGTTTTAAGGTACGACCCGAACGGTACTTACTTAAGCGATTCTATATCCGATGTAGGGTGGGTTAGGCGCGTCTTTTTGCGCCGTAACCCACCAGTCGTGCTCATAAAAAACAGGTTGAGCTGCTATGCAACGCTTGGTGGGTTACGCAAAAAGACGCTAATCCACCCTACATTTTGGCTTAAGTAAGTGCTATTCAGGTACGACCCCCTTTTCTCAAGCGGTGTTAGCCGACCTGTTTTGTCGCGCGATTCGAATCGCTAGACACTCGAGCTCAGTGAAAGATCCCGTTTGTTCCAAGGAGTCTCTCGATGAGCACTATAACCAGCGAAGCGTTATTTAACCGTGTACCCATTGTCATAGGGCTTTCACTGGTACACAGTATACAGTGGCTCAGCGATTCCTATAGTCCGGCTGTTTCAAAGTATGCGTGAGAAAGACATCCGGCGGTCTGTCGTTATCGTAATCGGCCACGCGCACGACAACAAACACTTGGCGACGTGAAACACGCGGATCGAACACTTAGGGGCGTGAACTTCCGTCGCACACGCGTTACACTATAGCGTTTACGTCAAGGCCAATACCCACTACAAATCTAGTAGATTTAGGAAGTTGGTCGTGACCGCGAGGGGTATCCTCGTCCCATCGGTTATAAGCCGTCGGAGCATTCATGAAATTAAATTATTTGGAATTTGAACAACCCATTGCGGAGTTGGAGGAAAAGATCGAAGAACTGCGCAATGTTGGGACTGACAACGAAATCAATATCAGTGAAGAGATCACTCGCTTAGAAGCGAAAAGTCAATCTTTAACCGAATCCATTTTCTCGTCGTTAAATCCGTGGCAAGTTGCGCAGTTGGCAAGGCATCCGCAGCGTCCTTATACGCTGGATTTTATCGAGCTGATATTTACTGATTTCGACGAATTGCACGGCGACCGTTATTTTGGTGACGATCCTGCGGTGGTGGGTGGAACTGCCCGGATGGAGGGCAAGCCCATCATGGTAATAGGTCATCAAAAAGGGCGCGATACCAAGGAGAAGGTTAGGCGTAATTTTGGCATGCCACGGCCCGAAGGCTATCGTAAGGCGCTCCGCCTCATGGAAATGGCGGAACGCTTCAGGTTGCCCATCATCACCTTTATCGACACGCCGGGCGCGTATCCGGGTATTGACGCGGAAGAACGGGGACAAAGCGAAGCGATCGCACGCAACCTAATGGCAATGGCGCGGCTGCGAACACCGATAATTTGCACGGTCATCGGCGAAGGGGGTTCCGGCGGTGCATTAGCCATCGGCGTAGGGGATCGCGTGATGATGCTTCAATACAGCACCTATTCGGTAATTTCGCCGGAAGGCTGTGCATCGATCCTGTGGAAAAGTGCCGAAAAAGCGAAAGAAGCGGCCGCCGCGCTGGGCATTACCTCCGAACGGCTCAAGGAATTGGGTTTGGTCGACGAAGTCATCGACGAACCATTGGGTGGCGCGCACCGTAATGTTGATCGCACGGCAGAGGTATTGAAGGCGACGTTGGTTTCAGCTTTGGAGCAGTTGGAAGCGATGCCCCTCGAAGAATTACTGGCGAAACGAGAAGAAAAACTTATGGCATTTGGAAATTTTACGATCCGCACCAAGTAGAAATATTCGTGCCTTGAGTCATGTGCCGCAATGAAATCACGCCGCGATTTTTCTCCCTCATACTTGCTCGAGACACTGAAAAGCTTCCCAACCACGCCGCGCTATTGGATTGCCTACAGTGGAGGGTGTGATTCTCATGTGTTGTTGCATGCGTTAGTCTCACTGCGCGATAGTCTAACTAGTACGGCAATAGCCGCCGTACACATTGACCACGGCCTCAGTCCCGATTCGGTCAAATGGTCTCGTCATTGTGCGGCCCAGTGCGATCAGTTAGGCGTCCCTTGTGAAGTGATACGTGTTGACGCGAAGCCGCGAACCGGCCAAAGCCCGGAAGCGGTGGCTCGCGAGGCGCGGTATCGCGCTTTCACCCAGCTATTAAAAGAAGGGGAAGGGTTGCTCATGGCTCATCATCGTGACGATCAAGCCGAAACCGTACTGTTACAGTTGCTGCGCGGGGCTGGTCCCGCTGGGCTCGCTGCCATGCCGGTTTTTAGCCCCTATGCTAAAGGATTCATTGGCCGACCGCTGTTGAGTGTGAGCCGTACAGCGATTCGTCGCTACGGTGAGCACGCGGGGCTTCGATGGATCGATGATCCCAGTAATTTTGATAAGGCATTTGACCGCAACTATCTGCGCCACGCCGTAGTGCCGCCATTGCAAACGCGTTGGCCGGCATTTTCTCAGACCCTATCTCGCGTGGCGCGCTATCAAGCTGAGGCATTGCAGCTCTGTGATAGCTTGGCGGTACGCGACTTGCGAGACGTGGAAGCGACGGCCCGTGGTGTGCTCGTCGTCTCGGAACTTCTGGGATTGGACTCGGCGCGTCAGCGTAATGTAATCCGTTTTTGGCTTCGCCAACTATGTTTGCCGTTACCCAGCGCTAAGACGCTTCAGTGTATTCAAGAGGAAGCGCTTAACGCTGAGCACGACAGCGTGCCACTTGTCGAGTGGCGCGGTGCGCAAATTCGTCGTTACCGTGATCATCTTTTCGCCATGGCACCACTGCCGCTTTTGGATACCAGCCGAACGTTAGAGTGGGACATGGAAAATGCGCTGTCATTGCCGGCGGATCTTGGCGTCTTAAGGGCTCGAACGGTATCAGGCTTCGGATTAAGGCAAGAGATAGGTAATATCGAGCCGATGACAATACGTTTCCGTCAAGGCGGTGAGCGGCTGCAACCGGCCGGACGGGATCATAGCCACGCTTTAAAGAAACTATTCCAGGAGGCGGGCGTACCCCCTTGGCAACGATCGCGCGTACCCCTATTGTACATAGGCGTGCGCTTGGCGGCTGTGGTCGGTTTTTGGATTTCGGAACGTTTCGCCGCGAAGGAAGGGGAAACAGGTACCGTGGTAGTCTGGGAGGGTGGCGGGACTGAATCCTAGTATTTGTTGAAGTATTCGTGAGCCTGTCTGTTGCGAAACCCGTATGGTGCGAATATTCGAACGGAACGAATAATAGTGTTATCAGACAATATTACGGATAATCTGTTTGTGCAATGACACAGGTCATACAACCCTTACACCTTCTCGTAATCGCCCTGGCAGGCTGGCTTAACCGCCACCAATAGGCGGTCATCGACTACCTCATAGAAGAGAACCGTGTTCTAAAGCAACAGCTCGCAGGGCAGCGGTTTAGGTTCACCGATGGACGCACTACCGGGACCCAGGTGGACTAAGCCATCGAAGATGACCGTATAGGCCTCCATGAGTTTACTGTTGTCATCGTCCACAGCGACCACTTACTATAAATCACGCTAAAGCAACGTTTGAAGCCGATTCGAAGCGCTTATGTGGTTGTTTCTTCGAGCTGCATTATCCCAAATGTGTTACCTTCTGTGTCTCTGCACATAACGAGATAACCAACGCCCGGAATGGCTTTCTTTGACTCTCGTATTTGTCCGCCAGCCTGTATAACTTTTGCCGCCATTTCATCTACAGACGCTACATCAAAAACCACTGCGGTTGTATCCTCTGGCTTTATTCTTCCCGCTACGCCGCCTGTAACACCCGGTTCTTTCTCGGTGCCCGTGCTTATCAGCCAATAATCCTCGGGGCCTTCCCATTTATTTACCGGCCAGTTGAATACACGCCGATAAAATTCCGCAGCCCGCTCGGGATCGTCCGCGCTCAAATCGAAGTGAATAACCCGTGACATGTCGAGTTCCTTGTTGGTATGTTCCTTATAGTAGGCGCTGACTGCTCAATAGTCGATAACATCATTGTGGCGAAGGCCGCCGCAATCCAGGCTACCTTCTCAAGTCATGCTACACCCAGCGGGTGAGCGCCGGTGATGCCTTGCATTTCATCGGTGATCCGCGTCGAGGCGTTGGGTTGACCCAGGATGGTTTGCCCAATTTTGACTGGGTGGCTATTCCAGGTGGTAAGGTGGCACTCGAGGGCGGCGCTGAACAATGCCATATCGTCCACATAGCGTAGATACGCGCGGCAGCGTAATTCGCGTTTGACAAAATGGTCAAACGAATTCATGAAACAGTTTGACCAGAACTGGGACGTCAAATTACCTATGGGGAGCCCCCGAGGGCGGCACAGCGTTGGGATTGTATTCATATTCGCGGTATATACTGCGCGTCCATTCCCAGACGTTGCCACTCATATCCGTTAATTTGTGATCGAGGGTGTCGCCTTCTGAGAACAGGCCAACGGGCGTGGTTGCGCGGATATGGCTTTCAAAGCTGTTACAGTGATCGCTGGCGAACTCATCGCCCCAGGCGTAACGACGGGCCGCCGCACCGCGTGCGGCGGCTTCCCATTGGGCTTCGGATGGTAAGCTAAACGTAAGCTTTGTTTGGGCGCTCAGCCAAGCACAATAGGCCAATGCCTCGAACCAGCAAATGCCCACCACTGGTTGCGCCGGATTGTTAAAACTACTGTCGTTCCAGTAGCCAGGTTG
>CALZJI010000483.1 GCA_945787615.1 uncultured Chromatiaceae bacterium
ATTGCAGCGAGGCGATCTGGTGCTTTTTCGCCACCCCGAAAAACCCGATGAGATTTATGTAAAGAGGATCGTTGGTGTTCCTGGCGACGAGGTGGCGTTCAGGGGGCAGGATATTTCGATCAATGGCGTCACGCCAGCCAGGCGCGCAGTAGACCAGCCGTGGTCCGCGCGGGGAAAACCAAGATGGCTCACCGTCGCTCAGCGTTTTGAGGAGGAGCTCGGTGGTCGCTCTTACTCCATCTTGATTACGGACCTTGAAGCCGGTCCGAAGGATATAACAACAGTTCCGGAAGAAAGTTATTTCGTCATGGGAGACAATCGCAACGTAAGCTTAGATAGCCGCCACATCGGCGTAATCCCGCGACGAAACATCGTTGGCATTCCTCGCTTTGTCTGGTGGAGTGTCAACAAAGTGGGAAGTGAACGTATACGTTGGGAGAGGATTAGAAAATAGGCAGACTAAAGATAGCCACAACGTGAACAAAGACGGATAAAAGCGAGACAAACAAAGTCTAACTTGTTACTTCATGGCCGTGGAAAAGCCATAGAGTTAATGTGAGCACTGAACAGGAGCTGGATAAAAGCAATGATTTAAAGATTATATTTTTCATTAATGTAAAAGAGGACACGCCATGGAAAAGATATCAAGAAGAAAGTTTCTCGGAATGTCCATAAAAGCAACAGGGGCTACTATCGTGGCCGGTACATTTGCCCCTTCCGCAACGAGCTTTTTTGGCTTAGCAGGCGTTGCCGAAGCCAAGACAACGGACGTGCAGCCGTTTTCATTTGCAATCCTTTCTGATTCTCATCTGTACGACATAAACGGCCATAAGTTTGATGGCATTCTCGAAAGAGCGGTCGACGACGTTAACAAGATGTCTCCGAAACCGGATTTTGTTATTTATGGTGGAGACTTAGGTCAACTAGGTAAACAGGAGGAGCTAGAAAAAGGAAAGCGATTGTTATCCAAATTAACTGTACCCTATAAAATCATTCCCGGTGAACACGACTGGTATCTCGATATGGGCAAAGTCTGGGGTGAATTGTTTGGCGAGTCCCATTGGTCGTTTGACCATAAGGGTGTTCACTTCATCGGTATGAACTCCATATTGGTTGAAGATTATTGGTCAGCTCGAGGTCTGACGCCAGAAGAGAGAATGGGGTGGATTTCTGAGCTTGAATGTCACCGCTGTGGGCTTTGGGGTGTTAGAGAGGCACAGCTTGATTGGTTGGAACAAGATGTAAAAAAACTCAGTCCAGATACCCCAGTGATCATCATTACCCATTCTCCGTTATGGGATTATTATCCTCGATGGAATTTCCAAACCGAAGACGCTCCCGAGATACGGGCGATTTTGTCGAAGTTTGACAAAGTGATGGCCATTCACGGCCATGTCCATCAGGTTGTATATAACCAGATTGGCAATATCACCTCCGCCGGATTGCTCTCTACCTCGTGGCCGTGGCCTTATCCTCCCGTCGAACTGCCTTACCCTGCTATTAAAATGAATAGGGTAGACCCTGCAGACATCTTAGATGGGCTTGGCAATCATTCTGTCAGTGTCGATAGGGCGTTCGCTGGTATGCTCAATTACCACACCTGGTCGGATCTGCTGCCGGAGAATGTAAAGAGAGGCGTGCGGCTTTAACACGGAGGACGTAACTATGAAGGCGAACAGTTGGACAAAATACTCGGGATTTGCAGTGATAGGCGTCAGTATCGTTACTTTATTGGTTAGTAATGCTATTCAAGCGAAACGGCCGTTTACGGACGCAGAGGCGGAAGACCAACAGAACATGCTGCTGGCTGTTGTGGCGAAGGGTGATGCGCTCTGGCATGACCCAGTGTTGGGCACAAACGGGCTCGCTTGTGCCAATTGCCACCCAGATGGCGCCGCCACGAATCCGCATACCTGGCCGAAATTTCAGACAAATCTTGGCAAAGTGGGCACACTACGAGACATGATTAATTGGTGTATCCAGATTCCTCTGGAGGGTCAAACCATCGCGTTGGACAGCGACGAGATGACCGCATTGGAGGCCTACGCTACGTTCACGCATCGCGGCGTCGCCATATCGCCCGGCAAAGACGAACAACACGGTGCCGTTCCGGTGGCCAGTGGGCCCGGTTATCCCAAACCAACGCGTTGACACAACTCAATACGAGAGGAGTACAAACGTCATGCTAACTAAATTCCTTGTTACACTGATCGTGGCCTTCGCTATGGCTTCCTCTGTGTGGGCACAACATTGCAGAACCGATGTCATCACTGCGTCAACGCCAAGCGAGCGTTTTGCGCTGAACGATAACGGAACGGTGACCGATAAGAATACGGGTTTGACCTGGATGCGTTGTGCACTAGGCCAAACCTGGGATGGCGAGAGGTGCCTAGGCAAAGCAAAAATGTATACCTGGGATAACGCGATGAAAGCGCTCAACGTGACGCGGGAAAAGGGCGTCGCTGGGCACAACGATTGGCAATTGCCCCAAATCCCTGAATTGGCATCCATCATCGAACGACAATGCTTCAATCCACGTGTGAATACGGCGGTATTTCCCGAGACGCCTTCGGTTCCCTTCTGGTCGGCGACCGAACGAAAGGGTTCTGCAGAGCACGCTTACGTACTTAGTTTTGGCAACGGTGGTGCGACGTCCTACTCCAAGCGTGATGAGGGCGCCGTTAGACTAATGCGAGGCGGACCTTGGTGGAAACCGCCCATGATATCTAAGAATTAATTCCTTAATTATTAG
>CALZJI010000484.1 GCA_945787615.1 uncultured Chromatiaceae bacterium
AAATCGCACCGCGACGTTTTGACAACGTATTGCGGTTTATGTTGGTGTTGCTCTCGCACGGGTTTGCGTGGAAAGATGCCCTGGTGAATGTTACGCCAAAGACCTTCATCGGGTGGCATCGTGCGGGATTTCGCCTGTTCTGGCGCGCGAAGTCCCGGCCAGGGCGACCACGAATTCCGATGGAAATGCGCGCACTTATCCGAGAGATGGCGCGAGACAATGTGAGTTGGGGAGAGGAGCGCATCGCCAACGAACTGCTCCTCAAGTTGGGGATCCACGTATCGCCCCGCACGGTGCGAAAGTACATGCCCAAACGTCCTCTCGGCCGACCGCGCGGCGATCAACGCTGGTCTACGTTCTTACGTAACCATGCCAAGGCGATTGTGGCCTGTGATTTTTGTGTTGTGGTCACGGCGACGTTTCGAATGCTTTACGTCTTTGTTGTGATGGAACATGGACATCGCAGAATCCTCCATTGCAACGTCACAGCCCTCCCGACGGCACAGTGGACGCTTCAACAAATACGCGAAGCCATCCCATCGGATCATGACTATCGGTTCATCATCCATGATCGAGATCGCATTTTTTCTTCTCATCTCGATCGATCGATTCGTCGCTTCCGCTTGCGAGTGTTGAAAACGCCGGTTCGCTGCCCAAAAGCAAACGCCCACTGCGAACGCGTTCTTGGCAGCCTGCGAAGAGAATGCCTCGACTACATGATCCCGCTGACCGAAAACCATCTGCGCAGGATAACGAAAGACTGGGTGAAACATTATAATCAGGGACGACCCCACATGTCCTTAGGGCCTGGACTTCCTGGTCCCAGCGCTCGTCTGCCTGTTGAACCACAAAGTCACAGGCATAACGTGCCCGACAATGCTCATGTTATCTCGCGTCGCATCCTGGGTGGTTTACACCATGAATACGGTTTGGGAAAAAGGGCGGCGTAAATATCTTCGATATTATTTTTTGCGGACTACAGGCCTAACACGGCATGACCGAGTATTTGGACAATACGCGGTCGAAAATGACCGCTTAGGGTTCGCGTAAAAATTATTTCACATTTTCCTAGGCTCAATAGTGTAATTCCATTTGGGTAACATTTGATGATTATTAATGGCTAGTTGATTAAACGAGAAAAGGG
>CALZJI010000485.1 GCA_945787615.1 uncultured Chromatiaceae bacterium
CCCAAGGCCCCAGATGATCTCTTGATTAGTGGTTAATGGGAAGCGATGGTTAAACTCGAGATCATAAGTATCATGGATCTCACTAAAGGCGCCTTCTTCCCGCTCGATTCGATCATAATAGACCTGGAAACTCATGTCCGAGTCGGTCGACACGGCACGCTCCCAACGGGCGAGTAAGTGTGCTCCCGAAACGTCCATGTCGGTAGCCGTTGTCTCTCTGAACGAAATAGGAACAGATAGGTTAGGGAAGCTTAAGGTTTCCCCCAAACTGCCATCATAGTAGTCGCCTTGGAGCGTAAAGTGCATTCGAGATGAGAGGCGCCAATCGGAGCGGAATCCTGTTCGTAACATGCGCCAATCATCAGCGGCCGGTGGTTGTGTTCCGTTGATAGTCGATCCGGGTTCGTTTTGGTCATAAGAGGAGAACTTGAGGTAGGCGCGATAATAGCCGCTTTGCCCCACAGAGCCCCCGTGTCGAATACTACCAATAGCGTGCTCGTAGGAACCAGCCGTTGCGCTCAACAAATTCCCTTGCGTTTCACTCGCGCTTTTAGTGATGATGTTAACAACACCATTGACGGCGTTCGCGCCCCACAACGTTGTCCCGGGACCGCGAATCACTTCTATACGTTCAATATCTTCGAGCAAGGTATCTTGAACTTCCCAGTGTACACCGGAAAACAACGGTGAGTAGCCGCTTCGCCCATCGATCAAAACCAGTAGCTTGTCCGCATATAAGTGATTAAAACCGCGAGCGCTTATCGCCCATTTATTGCCATCGAGTTGTGCGACGTTGATACCGGGCACCATACGTAATGCTTCAGGTATGGTCGATACACCGGACCGCCTCAGATCCTCTTGCGTCAGAACGAATACTGCAGCGGCCGCCTGAGGGAGAAGTTGTGACTTTTTCGATACAGAGGTCACTTCAATTTGCATGAGTTCTTCAATGCCCAGCTCGGTGAGATCGACGACGGCTACTTGAGCGAACACCATTCGAGCGGTAAAGAGCGGTAAAGAGCGGTACGAGCACGAGCAGTAATGTCAGCGTCGCGGGATGACATGTTTTGTTGCGCATGCGCGATAACGACAGATTACCGTTTCCTTTACATGTACATAAGTAACTATTAGTGTTCATTATAGAACCCCACTTCTATTGGTGAGTTCGTGTTGAAATCCTCTAAGGATTCCAAAAATTATTAAGTATCGCGAACGTTATTATACCCACGGCGAACAGGTTTCCCAGGAAATTGCGCCCAAAGGACGTGCCCGTGGTGCAGGCCCTCCCATCCCGTAGCGGCGTTTTGAAGACTTGAAAGATTCTTAATGTTTCTGCGCTTTCACGCTCCTTGCCTACGAGGATGTAGGCAAGGGGGTGAGCACGCTTACAGGGACGACGCACATGGATGCGCAAGTGTCACGAGAGGGCAGAAGCCCGACGTGACCGCAGGACGTAGTTGCCGAGGGAGCGGAAGCGTTAAAATCTATCCGCGATGAGTAATTTTCGGCGAATGATTTGCGGACAAGGAGGCCGTCGTGAATATCCACCAAGGGGTCCAAGCACGTCTTGCCTGCTCCCGCTTCGGCGGTGATCTTAAAATTGGGGCTCCAGCCCGCTTTTCTCACCGGTAGGGGTTAGTCCTTCGCATCATCCGCTACCCAGTTTAGTGTCACGCGGTAGGGCTCATGCACGCTTCGTTTTGCACGACGACTTTCCTCTCAATGAAAACATCCACTCAGCGCGCTGATAGAAGCATGTCG
>CALZJI010000486.1 GCA_945787615.1 uncultured Chromatiaceae bacterium
GGCAAAGCTTCCGCGTCCTGCTCTCGCCCCTTACCTACGTCCATGTAGGCAAAGCTTCCGCGTCCTGCTCTCGCCCCTTACCTACGTCCATGTAGGCAACGCAGCCAGGCGCGATGGATCGATGTCCAAAATGTGAATTAATTTTGACGCGAGCCCTTAGTATGTAAGCGATTCATGACGCGCTGGTAATCCCCTTTGACCATCAAAGAAAAAACATCCACGGCATCGCTAATACATTCTTCTATCTGGGCGCGTTCTTGTTGCGTCGCCTTACGTAATACGTGAGGCGTCACCAGATCTTTGTGGCCGGGATGACCGATACCTAACCGTAACCGAGCGAAGTTACTCTTGCCCAAGGACGCGATGATACTTCGCAATCCATTGTGCCCACCGTGACCGCCCCCTTGCTTGAAGCGCACAACCCCCGGTGGCAAATCCAGCTCGTCATGCACAACCAGAATATTTTCTACAGGAATTTTATAATACGATGCTAACGCCTGTACGGCTTGGCCGCTGCGGTTCATAAAGGTAAGCGGCTTTAGGAGCCAACAAGTTTCCCCATTGACCGCGATCTTGCACGCTTCCCCGAAGAACTTGGTTTCATCTCTAAATGTTTGTTTTTGGTGACGCGCAAGCGCATCGACAAACCAAAACCCTACGTTGTGACGAGTCGCTTCGTATTCGGCGCCGGGGTTGCCAAGACCAACAATTAACTCAACCCGTGACGCCAAAGTTGGCCGCCCTCACCCCGCAGTACCTGTTACCGAGTGAGAACGTCTATGCGCCCTCGCCCTCGCCCTCTACTTCGCTTTCGCCCGCAACGAGCGCTTCTTCTTCTTCGGCGCCGCGTGCTTTATTAATCACCGCGATGGAGAGATCGTGCTCCGCGCCTTGTAACAACGCCGCAACTTGAACGCCCTCGGGAAGCGTAAGTTCCGACAAGCGAAGCGGAACACCTGTTTCAAGTTCGGACAAGTCCGCTTCGATAAACTCAGGAAGATTTTTAGCCAAGCAAATCACCTCTACGTTATTCATAAGATGCGCGACGGTGCCACCGCTCTGCTTGACCCCAGGCGCTTTGTCTTCGCCGACAAAATGCAACGGGACTTGCATGCGAATTTTGGTCGCATCACTCACCCGTTGGAAATCCATGTGCATTACGCGCGGCTTACTTGGATGGCGCTGCAGATCCTTTAACACTACTTTTTCTTCCCGCCCGTCAAACTTTACAGTCAAGATATGGGAGTAAAAAGCTTCATTTTCCAAACTATGAAGCACGGTGTTGTGGTCCAACGCAACGCGAACTGGTTCTTTTTCCGCTCCGTATAAGACCGCGGGAACCTTTTCATCACGTCTTAGCCGGCGTGAGGCGCCAGTACCGGATCCGCTACGTAATTCTGCATTTAATTCGAAAGTCACGCTCATTAGTATTACTCTCCAGTCGAATCGGACCCCGTTAGGGCTAGCCCGGTGCATCGAAATCGTTTGTGTTTCTTAGTTTGGCTAATCCATGTACATGGAACTAACCGACTCCTCGTTACTAATACGCCTCATGGTCTCAGCCAACATTCCCGCGACGCTCAACTGACGAATCCGGGTACATGCCTTCGCTTCACTACTCAGCGGTATGGTATCCGTGACAACCAATTCATCCAACGCCGAATACTCGATATTCTTTACCGCGGGTCCCGATAACACTGCATGGGTGACATAGGCCAAGACCTTATTGGCACCATCCTCCTTTAGCGCGCGCGCCGCCTCACATAACGTGCCCGCCGTATCCACCAGATCATCGATCAACACACAGGTGCGGCCGCTGACATCCCCGATGATGTTCATGACCTTGGCTTCGTTGGCGCGCGGCCGCCGCTTGTCGATGATAGCGAGGTCCGCATCATCGAGGCGCTTTGCCAACGCCCGCGCTCGCACTACACCACCGACATCCGGCGAAACCACCATAACGCTGGGATCCTCCAGCCGCCAAATATCGCCCAACAGTATCGGTGATGCATAGACATTATCCACGGGCAAATCGAAAAAACCTTGGACCTGGTCTGCGTGCAAATCCACCGTCAACACGCGGTCCACGCCGACGCTGGTTAGCATATTTGCCACCACCTTCGCGGTAATGGGTACGCGCGCCGAGCGCGGCCGGCGATCCTGCCGTGAGTAACCAAAATACGGAATGACGGAGGTCACCCGCTGGGCGGACGAACGACGAATGGCATCGGCCATCACCAACAGCTCCATCAGATTATCGTTGGTTGGACGACAGGTTGGCTGAACAATGAAAACGTCTCTACCTCGGACGTTTTCCATGACCTCCACCATCACCTCGCCGTCGCTGAAACGCCCGGCAATTGCCTTACCTAAGGGCATATTAAGGTGGTTAACTATGGCTTCCGACAACGCGCGATTGGCGTTCCCGGTAAAAACCATCATCTTGCTGTCCGACACCACAAGCCCCTAAACACCGCCTCAGGATATGCAAACCAAAAGTTGGCCCATCAAGGCCTACGTACGACCGCCTTACCATAACGATCCGTCGCATGAAGATGGCTGGGGTGCCAGGATTCGAACCTGGGAATGCTGGGATCAAAACCCAGTGCCTTACCGCTTGGCGACACCCCAACTTTTATTATAAATTACAAGAAGTTACTTGACCCCCGCAACCTATACCTCTAGCCGGTCCGTCAGCGGCGAACGATTCCGTCCGCGAGCGACAAAACCGCGCCAGTTACTGGGCAGCTCGGCCAATACACTTCGCGCCCGCGCTTCTTCGGCAAAGGAAGCAAAAACGCTCGCCCCGGTACCACTCATCCGCGCAGCGCCAAATCCCTCGAGCCAGTCCATCGCCTCGGCAACTTCAGGGTAAAGCCGTTTAACAACCGGCTCACAGACGTTCTTCCCCGCCCCTGAAAGAAAATTGCGTATTGTGATGGGAGTTGCGTCCCGTGTCAAATCTGGATGCGAAAAAACATCTATCGTCGAAACCTGGCAGGGAGGCACAATCACTAAAAACCAAGTTTCGGGAAGATCCACCGGGGTCAGTTGCTCTCCCACGCCTTCGCCCCATGCAGCGAATCCACGGACAAAAACAGGTACATCGGCCCCTAACTGTAATCCCAACTCCGCCAACCGATCAGCGCCAAAATCAAGACCCCATAGCCGGTTCAAGGCCACCAACGTCGTCGCGGCATCGGAACTGCCGCCCCCTAGACCACCTCCTAAGGGCAAACGCTTTTTAATGTGGATCACCGCCCCTTGAGTAACCTTTCCCACACGTTGAAGCAAACGCGCGGCACGAACAATTAGGTCCACCTCCTCTGCAACACCGGGTACGGCGCCCACCCGAGTGATGCGAGCGTTATCCGTAACGGTGAAAGCCAGTTCATCGCCGACGTCGAGAAATTGGAACACCGTCTGCAACAGATGGTAACCATCTGGCCGGCGTCCTGTTATATGCAAAAATAAGTTTAGTTTCGCTGGCGCGGGCCAGTACGAAGACTCGTTCATAAGTTTAGCGGCCCTACACCCGGTGTACTAAGGGCTCGCGTCAAAATTAATTCACATTTTGGACGTCGATCCATCTCGCCTGGCTGCGCTGCAAAAACTTGAAAGATATTTATATTCCGGCGTTTTTACGCCTTGCCTACACGGGTGTAGGCAAGGGGCGTAAGCAGGACGCGGTAGCTTTGCCAGGCGAGCGCCTCAGCGCCCAAAATGTGAATTAATTTTGACGCAAGCCCTAAGAAAGCACCTCCTCGCTCCGAGGTAGACCTCAGAACTGCGAATCCAGAATTCCGCGGCTATTATCCCGTAAAAATCCGTTTTTACAAGTGCTTACGTGGTTCGCATAGGCACTCCGACGATTACTCGCCAACCTCTGATCGCCACGCGCCGCCGACCCACCTTTAGCAGAACCACTCTTAAAACGTTGATTCCGTTACCGTTATCTTGCTGCTAATACTGATTACGTTACCGCGAGCGGAAGATTAGGGTGAGTTGAGGGCTCCCGCTAATTGCCAATCATCGACCACCAGCCGAACTTGCCAATCATCGCGGGCCATGAAAACCTTTGTGGGCAAATCGATATCAGCACCTAATACCGGTGCGTAACGCTTATATCGTACACGCCAATCAGATTGTTCCAGGCGCGCCATGCGCCCAGCGTCGTCCAACTGACGCTGCGCCAGCCCCTCTGGACTAGGCATGCCTAACACCCAATAACGTAACGCCTCCAATGGCATGCGCCACCCGAGTCTGTTATAGAGCAAGTTGCCAGCGTTTCGGTCTGTCGCGACTTCACCGTTGGAGAAATGCAGTTTGACGCCCCCGGCATCCCCTTCCAGTAGCGCGGATCCTTGCCCTAGCGGCGCCGTCACGCGGATCTCATAGTCATCGGCCATTTGTATCCAGTTCAACGAAGCCGTCCAGCTGTCCTCCTCGTTGCTAATGGCGACACGCCCGGCCAGCACCCACTCATCAATCCTCTCAAGCCGATCCAGCCGCGATTGCCACGTGGCTTCATTGAGCGAGGCTGTTCTCGGAACGGGCGACGTCGCACATCCGGACATTAAAAACGAATACAGTGATAGGGCAAGGAGATAACCCGGCCAACTAATGAAAGCTTGCGTCACAGGGCAGATAATACCGAAAGTAGGTGCCACCCGCTCCTCGTGATAGATTAAAGAGTGAGTGATATATCGTTACTCGCCCGAAACCAATACCGGAGCGCTCAAAAGCGTGCACCGCCTGCGGGAAGCTGCCCCTAGGTCGCGCGTACCCAGGACCAAAATACTAAATTCTAAAAAGTCGGAAATCTTCATGCTGACGTTAGCGCACCCACCACTTTCAAAGGCAATAGCATCAGTGACCCAGGGCTCGAGTTATCGGGAAAGCAGATAACATTTCGTTACGGGGTACCTTAACGATCAAGCCGCTCCACCACTTCGGTGATAACGTTGCTTTTCGCTTTAGGGTCCGACTCCAGGGCACTTTGCCAGACTTCTCGCGCCTCCTCTTTTTCGCCCATCACCCATAACACCTCCCCCAGGTGGGCCGCGACCTCCACATCCATCTTTATATCCAAGGCACGCCGTAAATACTTAACCGACTCCTCATAATTACCCAGCCGGTATTGTACCCAACCCATGCTGTCCACGATATAAAAATCACTAGGACGCAACTCCAGTGCTCGCTGAATCAGCTCCAAGGCTTCGTCGTAACGCTCTGTTCGATCAGCCAACGTATAGCCTAAGGCATTCAGCGCTTCCGCATTATTGGGATCCCTCGCCAATATCTTTGTTAAGTCTGCTTCCATCAGCTCCAATTGATCTAACTTCTCAGCCACCATGGAGCGGGCATACAACAGATCCGTGTTATCAGGAAACTCACCTAGCGCTTGGTTGTAGACCTCCATCGCGGCTTCGTACTCATCGTTGTCGGTAAGAATTTCCCCTTCAACCAACGTGAGACGCAGCTTCTGCGTGGGGCGTTGCGCCTTTAGCGCCTCGATATGCGCACGCGCACCGACTAAGTCGTCATTCTTGGCCGTGATAACGATAATTCGGATTTGCGCGTTCATGTAATGCTCGCCCTGAACGATGGAACCGTACCAACTTTTCGCCTCCTCGTCGTTATTTCGCGCTTCTTCCAAGCGCCCGAGGTAGTAATTGACCTCGAAGCCGCGGCCACCCGTGTCTTTAAGCCGCGTCAAATATTTTTCCGCTTCGTCTAGGCGGTCTAACTGGAGCGCGATAAACCCCAGCGCGAAAAGCGCATCTTCGTTCTCAGGGCTAAGATCCGCAATTACCTTAAACTGGTCGAATGCCTCCGCGAGACGGTCCTCGTCAGCCAAAAGTCGCGCGTAAAACAGTCGATAGTCAATTTCATCGGGCGTCTTATCAACAGCTTCCTTTAAGTACCCAAGGGTTTGCGACGTCTTGTCTTGCGCGTTCATGAGTCGCGCCTTCTGCAATACCGCTGGCACCCAGTCAGGACGTATGACCAAGGTCTTGTCTATGGCCTCGGTTGCTTCGGCCAATTCGCCGAGCCGCATCGCTAAATGGCTGTAGGCGAACAAGGCATCCGGATTGTCTTGGTAACGCGCAACCAATTGCTCCATAATACCGAGCGCAGCACGCTTGTCTTTCTCACGGCTCAGTAGGCCGGCAATGAATAAAAAGCCGTTCTCGGACCTGCTCTCCGAACGAGCAAGTATCTCCTCCATGTGCGCCAACGCCTCATCGGATTGACCGTTTCGTAAATATAGCGCTGTTACGAGCTGCCTCGCCTCGCCATCGTCGGGGGCAAGCTCCAACCACAGCTTCGCGGTTTCTAAAGCGATTGTGTTACGCCGAGCGTATACGGCAACGCGGGTGGCGCGTTCGGCAAGACGTGGGTCTCTCGTGGTCTCAGCGAGCTTTTGAAATAAGCTAACCGATACGTCCATGTGGCCTCTTCTTGCTGCCACATCCGCTAACAGTAAGTCGTAGAGAATGTCGGAGGTTAGCTCAACGTTTGGGGAAGGTGACTTTTTAGCGGCGGCCGCGGGCTCGCTTGAGCCGGGGCTTGTTGAATCCGCAACCTCAATCTGCGTGGTCGCACAACCGGTAATCGATAGAAAAACGAGCAAAGACGAGAGAAAATAACACTTCATTGGACCCTCCGATAGTTTCCAATAGGGCGCGGCCACATCAAGAGACTAACATATTAAAGACATCACTATAGACCATAAAGATTCGACAAATTCCCCTCAATTACAACTTTTGATTGTGAGGGGCAGTACGATCACGCGCTAACTCGTTGAATTTACTAAGGCATGAAATCTACACGCTACGACTGAAAATGGTCGAATTCTCTAGTATTTTAGCGTCTCGGTCTTCCCTTTCTAAAGTGAAATATGGTATTTAATAGTAGGTACTAACGTACTGAAACAAGAATTATAGCTGCCGCGACGTCTCACAACAAAGACGCCGGCCCCACAAGACAGAAAACCTAGCTAATTCAACTGGTTATGGTCTAGGAGATAAATTTGAGTGGTTTCGCCGCAGTTAGGACGAAACCGCACGGTTGGTTTGGGTTCTAAACACGTGGTTTACACATAATTAAAAACGCCTGTAGTCATGCCCTTAATCGCACTCGGTATAAACCATAAGACTGCACCGGTTAAAATCCGGGAGAAGGTGTCGTTTGCACCGGAACGCCTCGAAGGAGCACTGCAAGAACTGACGGCGCACTCCAACGTAAACGAAGCGGCCATTCTCTCGACCTGTAACCGAACTGAACTGGTGTGCCACACGGACAAGCAGGAGGACAGCGCCGTCATCGTCGACTGGTTTCGCCATTACCACAAGCTTGACGCCGAAGAAGTAGCCCCTTTTATCTATTTGCACCCCGAGCAGCGAGCTGTTCACCACATATTGCGCGTGGCATGCGGTCTAGACTCGCTAATTCTTGGTGAACCTCAGATCTTAGGGCAAATAAAAAATGCCTACCGCACGGCAGTCAACGCAGGAACGGTTGGCTCGCTCCTTGGAAAGCTGTTCCAGTATACATTTTCCGTTGCCAAACAAATCCGTTCGGACACAGCAATTGGCTCGAGCCCGGTATCGGTTGCGTTTGCCGCCGTCAGCTTGGCGAAACAGATTTTCAGCGACTTCCCGAAGCATACGGCGTTGTTGGTAGGTGCGGGAGAAACCATAGAGTTGGCGGCGCGCCACTTACACGAAAACGGTATCGGCCGAATTATTATCGCCAATCGCACTGTAGAAAAAGCGCATGTCCTCGCACAGGAAGTAAACGGCTATGCCATCGCCTTACCGGAGATTAGCGCTCATCTAGCCGAGGCCGATATCGTCATCTCTTCAACAGCCAGCCCGTTACCCATATTAGGTAAAGGCGCCATTGAACGAGCCATGAAATCCCGAAAGCACCTGCCTATGCTGATGGTGGATATCGCGGTTCCCCGGGATATCGAACCCGAAGCCGGCGACCTTGACGACATCTATCTTTACACCGTAGACGATCTTCAGGAAATCATTGAAGAGGGTCTAAAAACCCGAAAAGAAGCCGCCAATCAAGCCGAAGAAATCATAGACACGGAAGTGTCCCATTTCATGGGATGGTTACGTTCTCTACAGGCCGTTGGCACCATACGGGAATATCGCCAAGAGGCAGAGCAGACCCGTGACACAGAGCTGGTTAAAGCACGCCGAATGTTAGCTCGGGGAGAATCCCCTGAGAATGTACTGCAATGGCTTGCCCATGGCCTCACAAATAAGTTAATCCACGCCCCGAGCGCGCAAATGCGTCAAGCCGGATATGACGGCCGTTTCGAACTGCTCGAAGCCGCTCGAGTCTTGTTTAATCTAAACGACAGCAACTCTAATCATTAGCCAGTGAAACCGACTATCCGCAGCAAGCTGGAGAATCTCTCCGAGCGGTTGCAGGAGCTTAGCGCCCTGCTTGCCGAGCCAGAGGTTATTAACAACCAGAATCGTTTCCGAGAACTCTCGAAGGAGTATGCTCAGCTCGAACCGGTTGTCGCATGCTTTGAACGCTACTTGTCCACGCTTCAAGACATCGAGACGGCCAACGAAATGCTGAAAGATAGCGATGCGGATGTACGCGAAATGGCTCGTGAGGAGCTTAAAGACGCCATAACGCGGCAAGAGCAACTCGACTTGGAACTGCAGAGGCTACTCTTACCGACGGATCCGCACGATGACAGCAACATCTTCCTTGAAATTCGCGCCGGCACAGGAGGCGATGAAGCCGCGCTGTTTGCGGGCGACTTATTTCGAATGTATACCCGTTATGCCGAACTGAACCGATGGCAGGTCGAGATCCTCAACGAAAGCCCCGGCGAACATGGCGGCTACAAGGAGATCATTTCGCGTATTATCGGCCAGGGAGCCTACTCAAAACTTAAGTTCGAGTCTGGCGCGCACCGGGTGCAACGCGTGCCGGAAACGGAATCACAGGGCCGAATTCATACCTCGGCGTGCACCGTCGCGGTAATGCCTGAAATCGATGAGGTCGATCAAATCGAAATCAATCCCGCCGATCTCAAAGTTGACACCTATAGAGCTTCGGGGGCAGGCGGCCAACACGTTAATAAAACGGACTCGGCCATCCGTATCACCCACTTACCCACCGGGGTGGTCGTGGAGTGCCAGGATGAGCGGTCACAGCATAAGAATCGCGCTAGAGCGATGTCACTTCTTCAAGCCAAGCTGCTGACCAGCGAGCAACAGAAGCAGCAAGCCGAACAGGCGCAGACACGGAAGATGTTAGTGGGCAGCGGCGACCGCTCAGAACGCATCCGAACGTACAATTTTCCCCAGGGCCGCTTGACAGATCACCGTATCAATCTAACGCTTTATAAGCTGGAAGACATCATTGTCGGCAATTTAGGGCAGGTGATCGACCCCCTAATTAACGAGCATCAAGCCGAATTGCTCGCTGAAATGGGTGAAGAGGCCTAGCCCGGATTCCTCACACCTCCTAACCTACTGCGGCCGCCTAATACATTGAATCTTCAACGCGTACTCCCTTCGGGCTCCTCAACGGACTGTCAAGTACGAGTTCGTCGCCCTCCAGCCCAGGCGCGACGAATCTTCGATGCCTTAGACGCCCTCGCGACGATCGGGTATAAGAAATGCGGGCTCGCCCGGAGTTCTCACCCGTACGGGCGCGATACTCTGCCGTTGCAGTCTCCGCTCACTTAACTTGCCGTATAGCTAAATGCCGGCGACGAACACTACCGTAAAAGAAGCGATTTCCAACGCGGTCACAATACTCACGCCGCTCCAGGGAGCGGCGCGACTGGAAGCCGAGCTGCTTCTTGCCCACGCATTGGATCGCCCCCGTACTTATTTACACACCTGGCCAGAACGCAAACTCGACGATGACCAAAAACGCAGCTTCAAAACGTTAATACAGCAGCGCGTTAACGGCGTACCCATCGCCTATCTGATTGGCACCAAAGAATTTTGGTCAATGTGTCTAGCGGTAACACCCGATACCCTGATCCCACGTCCGGAAACAGAACACGTGGTGGAATTGGCACTAGATAAAATTCCCGTCCATGGGTCTTATGATATCGCCGATCTTGGTACCGGCTCGGGTGCCATCGCACTGGCCATTGCGAAGGAACGACCACGTTGCCAAGTGGTTGCGACCGACACGTCAGCCGCCGCCCTTGAGGTGGCTCGACACAACGCTACCAAACATCAACTCGTAAACCTCAGCTTCCGACACGGCGATTGGCTAAAGGCCGTCGCCAATAAAAAGTTCCATGTCATTGTTTCAAATCCGCCTTACGTTTCCCCGAAAGACCCTTACCTACGTCAAGGCGATCTGCGCTTCGAACCGCCAAAAGCACTGGCGGCGCAAGACGATGGGATGGCGGACCTAACATCTATTGCCGCCCAAGCACGGAGGCATCTCTACCGTGGCGGCTGGTTAATGTTAGAACATGGGTTTAATCAAGGACCTGCAGTCACGCGGTTGTTGAACGAAACAGGTTACCGCGACATCACGGACAATACCGATAGCGCCGGTATCCCGCGGGTCGTCGTCGGGCGCTTTGGCTGAATATGGATTAGTTAAGGGCCGCGTTAAATTATGAGCGTGAGACCACCGCCAAATCAGGAAAACCCACTGAGGCTGCCAAAATGTCTTGTTGAAGCACTACTCGCCCATGCGCGCAGCACCCCCGACGTAGAAGTATGCGGTCTGGTGAGCTTGACAAAGCAGGGCATCTATAAAGCGTACGCCGTCTCCAACGTCGCGCCTAATTCCAGTTGTCGCTACGACATGAATCCAAAAGAACTCATCGATGTCATGCGCGCCCTGCGCGAAGACGATGAAACGTTATTGGCAATCTATCACTCTCACCCGTTCTCGCCGCCCCTACCTTCCCAAACGGACATTGATGAAGCCCATTACTCGGATACGATCTACATCATTATCTCGCTATCGAGTAAACCACACCTCGCCGCGTTCCGAATCCGCGACGGTTGTGCTGAAGAGCTGCCCTGGCGTTTAGACGATTTTAGCTAGTTTATTTTGTCGCCCGCATTTCGGCCCGCTGCGCGGGCCAACGAAAAGAATAGCCCCTTGACTCCTAGCCCGCCCAGCGTGACCATGTCAACCCACGTATTGCCAGGGAACGCTACGACTGAAGCTTCTTCTTTAATATGTCATTAACTTGGGCGGGATTGGCTTTACCCTGAGTTATTTTCATTACCTGTCCCACAAAAAAGCCGAACAGCTTTTCCTTGCCAGCGCGGTATTGCTCCACTTGCGATGCGTTGTTTGCTAGCACGTCGTCTATTACGTGTTCAATGGCACCGGTATCCGTCACCTGCTTGAGGCCTTTGCTTTCGATAATCAAGTCGGCGTCGCCCTCTCCCGCCCACATCGCTTCAAATACTTTCTTAGCGATTTTACCGGAAATAGTGTTATCGCCGATTCTCTCTATCATCAGTCCAAGTTGTTCAGCGGTCATCGGGCTGGCCGTGATGTCCAACCCCTCTTTGTTCAAGGCGCCGGTAAGATCGCCCATGACCCAGTTAGCCGCCAATTTAGCTTCCCCGCTCGAAGCGACGACGACAGCCTCATAATAGTCCGCCATGTCACGACTCGCCGTTAACACACCTGCGTCATAAACGCTCAGCCCATATTGCTCGACGAAACGGGCCTTTTTAGCCTCGGGTAGCTCCGGTAACTGCTGCCGGACGTCTTCGATAAAGGCCGCATCCAGTTCCACGGGAAGTAAATCGGGATCGGGGAAATAGCGATAGTCCATCGCTTCTTCTTTAGAACGCAGGGGACGAGTTTCATTGTTGTCCGCATCGTAGAGGCGCGTTTCCTGCACAATCTGCCCACCCCCTTCGAGTACATCTATCTGACGTTCAATTTCGTAATTGATCGCCCGCTCGACGAAACGAAAGGAGTTGATGTTCTTCAGTTCGGTGCGGGTACCCAACTCGCTCTGCCCTATGGGCCGCACTGAGACATTGGCATCACAGCGAAAGGATCCCTCTTGCATGTTGCCGTCGCAGATCTCTAGATACTGCACGAGGGAGTGAATCTTTTTCATGTAAGCGACGGCTTCTTTAGCGGAACGCATATCCGGTTCAGATACGATTTCTAACAGAGGTGTACCGGCTCGATTTAGGTCAATGCCCGTCATCCCGTGAAAGTCTTCGTGTAACGACTTGCCCGCATCTTCCTCTAAATGGGCGCGCGTGACACCAATCGTTTTGGTAGCGCCCTCCTCGAGCTCAATTTCAACATGCCCATGAGTCACGATAGGTAGCGCGTACTGACTAATCTGGTAACCTTTGGGCAAATCAGGGTAGAAATAATTTTTCCGAGCAAATATAGAACGTTGAGCCACCGTCGCACCTATGGCAACGCCAAACTTGGTCGCCATCCGCACCACTTCCCCATTCAACACCGGCAACACTCCCGGTAAACCGAGGTCCACCACGCATGCTTGGGTATTGGGTTCCGCGCCGTAGGCCGTTGACGCACCTGAAAAAATCTTACTCTTGGTCTTTAGTTGGGAGTGAATCTCCAACCCGATAACCGCTTCCCATTCCATCGCTCGTATCTCAGTTGTATCGTTACTTTATTAAATGTTGCTTCGACAATCGCCTTCGATGAGCTAGCGATGCAAAACCCAAAGACTTTAGCCGTAATTATGGCGCCTTAACACATCGGTCAATATCACTACGTTATTCAAATCCTTTGGGCACCCGAGCATGCCAATCAGTGATTTGTTGAAAGCGGTGCGCCACATTGAGTAGTCGCGCCTCATCAAAGAACGGACTAATCAACTGCAAGCCGACTGGCGCGTCACCAACGAAACCCGCTGGAATCGAAATAGCGGGCAATCCCGCTAAGTTTACGGCGATGGTATAAATATCCGAAAAATACATCGTGACTGGATCCGCCGTCTTCTCACCAAGCTTAAACGCCGGTGTCGGCGAGACGGGGCCCGCGATCACGTCCACTTTGGCGAAAGCGTCCATAAAATCGTTCTTGATTAAACGACGCACTTGCTGCGCCTTCAAATAGTACGCATCATAGTAGCCGGCCGACAACGCGTAGGTGCCAATCATGATGCGACGTTTCACTTCGGGCCCAAACCCTTCTTCGCGCGATCGTTTGTACATATCTTCAATATCGACGGGATCTTCACAACGGTATCCAAAACGAACGCCGTCGTACCGGGATAGATTCGATGAGCATTCCGCTGGTGCGATAACGTAATAGGTAGGAACCGCTAAGCCCGAGTTGGGTAAACTGATCTCGATGACCTCTGCCCCGAGCTGACGATACTCGGCAATGGCCTCATCAATGACGTTTGCCACATCCGAGCTTAATCCTTCACCGAAGTACTCCTTGGGCAAGCCGATTTTCAAACCTTCTATGGAGTCGTTCAACGTAGCGCGGTAATCAGGGACGGACTCATCCACACTTGTGGAATCTTTCGGATCAAACCCCGCCATGGCTTGTAGCAATAGGGCGGCGTCTTCGGCAGTGCTGGCCATCGCCCCTCCCTGGTCCAAGCTGGATGCGAACGCAATCATTCCATACCGAGAAACACGACCATAAGTAGGTTTTAGACCCGTAATGCCTGTCAGTGCCGCGGGCTGGCGTATCGACCCACCGGTATCGGTGCCCGTCGCGCCCGGTGCCAACCGCGCCGCAACAACCGCCGCCGAACCCCCGGAGGAGCCGCCTGGTACGGCATTAAGATCCCACGGATTGCGCACCGGTCCGTAGAAGCTGGTTTCGTTGGACGAACCCATGGCAAATTCGTCCATATTGGTTTTTCCTAACATCACCGTGCCCGCCTCACTAAGCTTGGTCACACAGGTCGCGTCATACGGGGCAATAAAATTGTCCAGCATCTTCGAGCCGCAACGGGTAGGCACGCCCTCCGTGCAGAAAATATCTTTGTGTGCGATGGGAACGCCCGTTATGGGTCCCCCTTCCCCAGCGGCGATCTTGGCGTCCGCGGCACTTGCCGCTTCCAGCGCGCGCTCGGTGGTTACCGTCACATAACCGTTAGTTTTATCATCCAAGCGGCTGATCCGCTCCAAGAAAAACCGGGTTAATTCTTCGCTGCTAAACTCTCCGGCCCGCAGTGCGGCAGACAATTGCGCAATTGTTTTCGTATGCATGGTTAGCTCAATTTTTTTGCAGTAGCGGTTACGAAAAATGCCGATCTAAGAATCGCAGCCACTCCTTGCCTAGCGGACAACCAACGCCCTATTTACCTGTTTTATATACATTTCAGGTCAACACCTAAGCGCCGGGGGCACCCCAGTTATTCGATGACCTTCGGGACAAGGTAAAGGCCAGCTTCCGTTTTCGGGGCTACTGATTGAAACCGGGATCGTTCATCGGTCTCAGTCACCTCGTCGCTACGAAGTCGCTGACTCGACTCTAAGGGATGCGCCATGGGTTCAACACCGTCGCTATCCACCGCTTTCAATTGTTCGACCAGATCGAGGATGTTAGACAAGTCTTGCGCGTATTTCGGGATATCCTCCTCGCGTATTGCGAGCCGCGCCAGATGGGCGATCTTTTCCACGTCTTCTCGGCTAAGGCTCATCACTTTTCCTCCGATTCTGAATCATTTTTATCCGGCGGCATGAAAGGTACCACATAAACGAGCTTGCCCAAACCCCCATCGAGTTGGTAAATTAGCGCACTAAACCTATTCCACAGAGAGTGTTTTTCGAAAGGGGCGCCCAGCCGAATGCTTTTTAAACGTCTTCGCGGTATTTTTTCCAGCGATTTATCCATCGACCTCGGTACGGCTAACACGTTGATCTACGTTCGCGGCCAAGGTATTGTGCTTGACGAACCTTCGGTTGTTGCGATCCGCCAGGATCGGGGGCCAGGCGGCCCCAAGTCCATTGCCGCCGTAGGCGCTGAGGCGAAGGCAATGATAGGTCGTACACCCGGCAATATCACTGCAATTCGGCCTTTAAAAGATGGCGTCATCGCTGACTTTACGGTTACCGAAAAAATGCTGCAGTATTTCATTCATAAGGTTCATGAATCGCGTTTTCTCCGTCCCAGCCCACGCGTCTTGATCTGCGTGCCCTGTGGCTCAACCCAGGTCGAGCGCCGCGCCATCAAAGAGTCGGCCGCGGGAGCCGGGGCCCGCGAAGTGTATCTGATCGAGGAACCCATGGCCGCAGCCATCGGCGCTGGAATGCCCGTGGGTGAGGCCAGTGGCTCGATGGTTCTCGATATTGGTGGCGGCACCACGGAGGTCGCTATTCTATCTTTAAACGGTATCGTATACTCGGCTTCGGTCCGCGTCGGCGGTGACCGTCTCGACGAGGCTATCGTGAACTATGTTCGCCGTAACTACGGCACGCTTATCGGCGAGGCGACAGCCGAGCGGATCAAACACGAAATCGGCTCCGCCTACCCCGGCAAAGAAGTACGTGAGATCGAAGTCAAGGGCCGGAATCTGTCCGAAGGGGTACCGAGGAGCTTCAGCCTTAATAGCAATGAGATCCTGGAAGCGCTCCAGGAGCCGTTAGCAGGTATCGTAGGCGCAGTTAAAACCGCCTTGGAACAAACCCCCCCGGATCTTGGTTCGGATATTGCCGAACGTGGTATGGTACTGACCGGCGGCGGTGCACTACTCCGGGACTTGGACCGGTTACTCATGGAGGAGACCGGCCTACCGGTTTTCGTTGCCGAAGAACCGCTAACATGCGTCGCGCGAGGCGGCGGACGGGCCTTGGAAATGATAGACGAAGGGGGAGCGGACGTCTTCGCCGTTGAATAACATTTCCACCCCGCGTGTCGATAATACTATATTGACTACACAGGCGGGGGCTTGAATAGAGTTAAGTTCGTAAACTGAAAGCGCCCCCCTATCTCCCAACGGACCACAACCCGTGAGGTGAAAACATCAAGCTCTTATTTACTCAGGGCCCGTCGATTAACGTTCGCCTGGCGTTTTTGCTCATTCTGTCAGTCTTGTTCATGATGCTTGACCATCGCCAGCACCATTTAGAAGCGCTTCGGTCGAGTATCGCGGTCGCGTTATATCCCATACAGAACCTGGCTAATTTACCCCAATCGGGAGGCGAGTGGCTCGCCGAAGGCCTGTCCACGCGACGCCAATTACAGGAGGAGAACGCCAGCCTCCGCACACAACACCTTTTACTCCAAGCTCAGCTACAAAAACTTGAAGGCCTGCACACCGAGAACATGCGCTTGCGCGAACTGCTCGACTCGCCGCGGCAACTTAGCGAGCGTGTTTTAATCGCGGAAATCATGACCGTCGACCTTAAGCCTTTCAGCCGACAAATCGTCATTAACAAGGGTAGCCGTAGTAACGTTTACGAAGGCCAGCCAATCCTTGACGCCAACGGGGTAATGGGCCAAGTGATAAGCGTAACACCATTTACCAGCGTCGCCATGATAATTTCAGATCCGAGCCATGCGGTACCCGTATCCGTTAACCGCAACGGACTACGCGCCGTCGCCATCGGCACAGGTACCTCTAATCGTCTCGATATACCCCACGTTCCCAACAACGCCGATATTCGCGTTGGCGACCTACTGGTAACCTCTGGCTTGGGAGGCCGCTTTCCCCGAGGCTATCCCGTTGCGGAGGTAATCGAAGTCACGAAAGACCCCGCACAACCCTTTGCAAAGGTGACCGCGCAATCAACCGCCCGGCTTGATCGCAGCCGTGAGGCGTTGTTGGTGTGGAGACGCGAAGATCCCAGCGAGATCGCCGTTGACGATAGATGCGGGCCTGATGAGCAACCTTGCCCACAACACGAGACTGAAGCAATACCCGAGGCTTCGACGGCAGCAGTGGAACCCTAGTTCTATGACAACACCGACAGGAACAAGCGGTGGTGGGATAATATTTTTCAGTTTCGTCGCCGCGCTTTTTTTGACTATTGTGCCACTACCGGCGTGGGCCGGCGAGTTACGCCCCGAATGGGTGGCGCTGTTCCTTATTTACTGGTGCATGGCGCTCCCCCAGCGCGTGGGCGTGGGAACCGCCTGGATTGTTGGACTGTTCCTTGACGTATTACGTGGTGCACTTCTCGGACAACATGCCCTCGCATTAACGGTTACCGCCTATCTTTCAATCAAGCTACACCAACGCATTCGGGTCTATCCCGTTTGGCAACAAGCGCTCTCCGTGCTGGTGTTGGTCACCCTCTATCAACTCCTAGTCCTGTGGATCAGTGGTACCATAGGTAAACCGGCAAGCCGTTGGACATACTGGCTTCCGTCCCTGACTAGCACCCTTACGTGGCCATTTGTGTATGTCGTGCTACGTAGCTTACGCCAGAGCTTTCGCGTTTCGTGAAGCGAAAGTTTAGACACACGGGGTAACTGCGATGGGCAAGTTGGACCGCTCTTTTTGGGGCACGGCATTGAACCAGACTTTCCCTTCTCAACTTGAGGCTATTGCGCAGGGATATGATTCCACGCAGCGTTGTGCAACGGCCCCAATCGCTGGACCATTACCAAATAAGAGGCATTTTTTTGTCGTAACAACGATCGAGCTACGACGATCGGACCTGGTGAGCTATACGGATCGGGTGAGCTTATGATCACACGAGTCACACTAAAGGACCATCTTCGCGAAACCCGGTTGTTCACCAACCGCGCCCTCTTGGCCTTGATCATCTCCGTCGCGCTCACCCTTGTCGTCGTAGGTAGACTTGTTTACCTGCAAATAATCGGACATGAACACTTTAAAACGTTATCACATGACAACCGCGTTAATATCACCCCTTTGCCGCCTACTCGGGGACTCATTTACGATCGAAATGGCGTTCTACTGGCGCAAAACCTACCGGCGTTTTCGGTCGAAATTGTTCCCGAACAAGTGCGTGACCTCGACACAACCATTACCGAACTCTCAGAACTTATCGAAATCGATGATGACGATATCGAACGGTTCCATAAGATACGTAAGCAGAAGCCCGCTTTTGCGAGTATCCCGCTCCGCTTCCGCCTTAACGAAGAAGAAGTCGCACGCTTCGCGGTAAACCGCCACCGCTTCCCCGGCGTTGATATCGCTGCTCGACTGATGCGCGACTACCCGCTAGATCAGCGAGCAGTGCACGCGATCGGCTATGTGGGGCGGATAAACGAAGACGAGCTTCGCCGCGTCGACCCGTCAAACTATGCCGGCACAACGCATATCGGAAAGATCGGCGTAGAAAAAGCCTATGAAAACATTTTGCATGGTGTCGTCGGTATAAAGCACGTGGAAATCAACGCCCTGGGCCGCGTGCTTCGCGTAATCAAAGAGAACAAATCCCTACCGGGCCAAAATCTCATTCTCACCATCGATGCCCAGTTGCAGGAGGAAGCCGAAAAAGCGTTGGGTGAAAACCGAGGCGCCGTCGTTGCCCTCGACCCGCGTACAGGTGATGTATTGGCGTTGGCCAGCACCCCGACCTACGATTCCAACTTGTTCGTAGCGGGTCTCGACGCAAAGACTTACGGTGAATTACAGCAGTCGTTAGATCAACCTTTATTTAACCGCGCCCTGCGCGGGCAGTACCCACCCGGCTCGACAATCAAACCGTTTATCGGGCTTGCAGGGCTTGAATACAATAAAATTGGCACTCAGAACAAGACATTCTGCCCCGGTTGGTACTCGCTAAGGGGCGACACCCACAGGTACCGTGACTGGAAGCGCGCCGGACACGGCGCCACGGACTTACGCAAGGCGATCGCCCAATCCTGTGATGTATTTTTTTACGACCTGTCCCATACGCTAGGCATTGATCTTATTCATGCATTTCTGAGTCAATTTGGTTTTGGCGCACTAACGGGCATTGATCTCACCGGTGAACTCCCCGCGTTGCTACCATCGCGAAACTGGAAACGGCGAATCCATGCTCAACCTTGGTATCCAGGAGAAACCCTGATAGTGGGAATAGGGCAAGGTTACAACCTCACTACACCACTGCAGCTCGCTACAGCCACGGCCACCCTGGCCACCAGGGGTTCCAATTGGAGGCCGCGAATCGTTCACGCGCTTCAAGATCCGAATACGCTCGCTCTGGATATCATCAGCCCGCTCATAACCAATACCGTGGAATTCAATAACCCCGACAACTGGGACCAAGTAATCGCCGCAATGACGGAAGTCGTGCACGGCCGTCGGGGAACAGCCCGCGCGATTGGAGAAGACGCAGAGTATATTATCGCCGGTAAAACCGGCACCGCACAGGTGTTCGGTATCAAACAAGACGAAAGATACGTCGAAGAGGAAATCGATCTCCGGTTACGCGATCATGCCTTGTTTATCGCGTTCGCGCCCGTAGCCAACCCGCGTATTGCGGTATCGGTAATCGTAGAGAATGGTGGCAGCGGTAGCGGCGTGGCAGCCCCCGTCGCACGTAAGATAATGGACCAGTATTTACTGAGGGAACCAGTCAACGATGCTAGATAGCTCTTATCGTGTGCAACGACTCGGCGAGCGCCGCCGCATACGCTGGTTTTTCCTTGTGCGTGGACTTCATTTGGACATGCCGCTGTTCACCGCGCTGGTGGTATTGTCTGCCGTCGGGCTTGGGATACTCTATAGCGCCAGCGGCCAAGATGTCAATATACTCATCCGCCAGTCCATCCGGGTGCTGATCGCGTTTACGGCGATGTTTTTCCTTGCGCAAATCCCTCCCCATCATATCAAACGATGGGCGCCGTGGATTTTTACATTCGGTCTGTCCTTGCTAGTCGCTGTATTGACAATTGGCGAAATCGGCAAAGGCGCGCAACGTTGGCTCGATCTCGGTTTGTTTCGCTTTCAACCTTCGGAACTGATGAAAATAGCTGTACCGATGATGGTAGCGTGGTATTTTGCCGAAAGAGCTTTACCTCCGTCCAATGCCCAATTATTGGTGGCGGGCCTTCTTACTATTGCCCCCACATTACTCATCGCCAAACAACCTGATCTCGGAACCGCGGTGCTCATTTGCTCGTCAGGCCTTTTTGTATTGCTGCTCGCAGGTATGCGCTGGCGGACCGTCACATCCGTGATCCTCCTTGTGATTCCGCTGGGGTGGTTATTTTGGGAATTTGGTATGCATGACTACCAACGAGGTCGCGTATTAACATTCTTAAATCCGGAAAACGATCCGTTAGGCGCAGGCTACCACATTATCCAGTCAAAAATTGCCATAGGATCTGGCGGCATCTACGGCAAAGGCTGGCTCAACGGCACGCAATCGCACCTAGAATTTTTGCCGGAACGCTCAACGGATTTTATCTTTGCTGTCTTTAGCGAAGAATTCGGCCTAATTGGAACGATCTTACTTTTACTCCTATATCTATTCATCGTCGTTCGGGGCCTCTATATCGCAAATGAAGCACAAAATACATTCTCTCGATTATTAGCGGGAAGCCTAATATTGACGTTTTTTGTTTATTTCTTCGTAAACATTGGTATGGTCGTTGGAATTCTTCCCGTGGTCGGTCTTCCCTTACCGCTCATTAGCTACGGAGGCACGTCTATGGTCACAATTATGATCGGATTTGGTATCCTGATGTCAATCCAAACACATAGGAAGTTATTACCGGCCTAACTGGAAGCGCCAAACGAATCGTTAATCTGAGCGGCATCGCCGCGGCCAGAATCTGCCTACCCAGCGATCTCGTAACGATTAGACAATTAGATGATTTCAATATGCGACGTACGCTTCAATAAAAATTCGAAAGAAGAATGAACATTGTTGGTAAAGTTATATTCGCAGCTTTTTTAACGTGTTTCTCCGTTACTCAAGTGCCAGGAAAAGGCCTCTCTAATAATCCGCATGTGCAGCGTTTTATCGAAGAGATGGTAACTCAACACGGCTTTGAGGAATCCGTGCTAACCGATATTTTCGGCCATACAAACGTTCGACAAGAGATTATCGATGCAATCACACGACCCGCGGAAGCAAAACCTTGGTTCCAGTATCGATCCATTTTTGTGACGCCATCGCGCACTCGGGAAGGCGCGGAGTTTATGACGAACCACGCGGAATCCCTAGCCAAGGCCGAAGCGACATTTGGGGTTCCCCCGGAAGTCATCACCGCTATTATCGGCGTGGAAAGCCGTTATGGGCGACATCGTGGCAAATTCCGTGTAATGGATGCGTTGGCGACGCTCGCCTTTCACTATCCGCCCCGCGCCAAGTTCTTTCGCCGTGAACTGGAACAGTTCTTGCTGCTCACCCGTGAAGAAGCCATGGACGTGCTATCGCTTAACGGGTCTTACGCCGGCGCGATGGGCCAACCTCAGTTTATCGCCAGCAGTTTTCGCCATTACGCCGTGGATTTCGACGGGGATGGCAAGCGTGATTTATGGCACAACACGACGGACGTTATAGGCAGCGTCGCAAACTATTTCAAATCACACGGCTGGCGAAGAGGGCAACCTATCGCAAGCCGCGTGCAGGTCAGCGGCTCACGATATAAAAAGGTGTTAGCGAAAGGCATTAAACCTCACTCGCGGATTAAAGACCTTGCGGAACAGGGTGTTATTGTAGAAGGGGGGCTTGCCGTGGATTCAAAGGGAGCACTCATCGAACTGGAGGCAGAAGCGTCCCGCGAATACTGGTTAGGCCTTCAAAACTTCTACGTGATAACGCGCTATAACCATAGCGCGCTTTATGCGATGGCGGTCTACCAGCTCAGCGACGCCATCGCCTCAGCCGCTAAAAATTAGTTATACTACAAAAAACTTTGGGGATGCGTATGTGGCGCCGAGACGGACAATTTAAACCGACAATACCAATACGTCGCAGCCGCGTACTGGTCGTTGTTTGCGCTACCGTTTTACTTGGAGCGTGCTCATCTCACCCGACCCGTCGCGCTCCGATAACAGAGTTTGACGGACCACCAGCACGGAGCATTCAAGCCGCAACAATCTCCGACGCCATCCCCCGACATGAGCCCTACAGCAAATACGGAAACCCTCGCTCCTACAAGGTGATGGGGCGGCGCTATTACACCTTGACAACGCATGAAGGTTACGTGCAACAGGGCGTCGCGTCATGGTATGGACGTAAATTCCATGGCCGCAATACCGCCAGCGGGGAACGCTATAACATGTACGCCATGACCGCGGCACACAAGACGTTACCCTTACCTACCTATGCCCGGGTGACGAATCTCTCGAACGGACGAAGCGTTGTTGTCAAAATTAACGATCGCGGCCCATTCCACGATAATCGGCTTATTGATCTGTCCTATGTAGCCGCTGACAAGCTCGGAATCGTGAAAGACGGAACAGCGATGGTAGAAGTAAAGGCCATCACGACGCAAAAATCACCAAAACAAGCAAAACCACCCCCGCCAAACGCTGGCTTGTATATTCAGGTTGGCGCATTTAGCAACCGGCTAAGCGCTGAACAACTGCAAAGTCGGCTGAAAAACATCCCTACTTATGTGCACGTTAGCGAAAGCAGTCACGAAGACCACACTGTTTATCGCGTTCGTGCAGGCCCTTTCGCAAACGAACAGCAAGCTTATGAATTAGTCGCCACTATCGCCGCACTGGGTTTAACACCATACGTTGTGGTTGAATAAGAAAAACCGGCTTACGCTGATTCAAGGCGTAAACCAACGTTACCATCTCTTGATTTAAAAACGATACAATGTGCGGTGTTCTTTTACCGATATGAAGTACGCGATACTCACGATAGAAGCGGTTATTTTAACAATCGGATTTGGAGCACTTATATGGAATACATAGAATGAAGCCATGCCGACATGCGCTAGCTTCGACGTCAGTGGAATTTTTTTTGGTGCCGTTACCAGCACCGGAGGTTATTTGTTAGTGAAAATTACAAACAAGCGTCGTATCGCGCTATGGGGGCTAATCTTATCATTTTACTGGGCGACGAGCCTTGCCGCACCCATTATTCCGGCGCCACCCGTTGTCGCGGCAAACGGCTATTTACTGGTTGACTTCCATAGCGGCCATGTTCTCTCGGAAAAGAACGCGAGCCAACGCATGGAGCCCGCGAGCTTAACAAAGATAATGTCCGCTTATGTCGTATTTCAAGAGCTGAAGGCGAACAACATACGTCTCGACGAGCGTGTGGCAATCAGCAAGAAAGCCTGGCGGATGCCCGGTTCACGTACCTTCGTAGAAGTCGGAAAACAGGTGCCGCTCGAAGTATTACTCATGGGCATGATCGTGCAATCGGGCAACGATGCAACCGTCGCGCTCGCTGAACATATCGCAGGCAGCGAAGACGTCTTCGCGGCCGTTATGAATCAACGGGCTCAGGAGTTGGGTATGACCGGCACCCACTTCGTTAATAGCACAGGCTTACCCGATCCCGACCACTACATGACGGCGCGCGACTTAGTCATTCTGGCGCGCGCAACCATTCGTGACTTCCCGGAGTACTACAAATGGTACGCCGTGCGCGAATACACGTATAACAAAATTTCCCAATTTAACCGCAACAAGATGTTGTGGCGAGATGAATCCGTGGACGGAGTCAAGACAGGGCACACTCAATCGGCAGGTTATTGCTTGGTGGCCTCTGCACTCCGTGATGATATGCGCTTAGTCTCAGTAGTCCTGGGCGCTAAAGGCGAAAACGCCCGCGCGCAAGAAAGCCAAAAGCTACTCAATTACGGTTTTCGTTTTTTTGAAACCTATCGATTGTATGAAGCCAACGAACCGGTCACAACGGTTCGTATCTGGAAAGGTGCTGCGGATCAGCTACCTATGGGATTGAACAAGGAACTTTATGTTACGATACCGCGAGGCCAGTACGATAGCCTCGATGCTTCGGTGAGTTTACCGGACACAATCAGCGCGCCCGCCTCCCTTGGCCAGGAATTCGGCTCGGTAAATATCTCTCTCGGCGGCGAACTCCTCGCACAGCGACCGCTAGTGGCATTACAGCAAATCGACGAGGGTGGCATAATTGATCGGTTCCTAGACGAAATCATGCTTATGCTCAAATAGGCTTAAGCGCGGGCGGTATGGGTGCCAACGTCGCCCCAACAAACTAAATTGCCAGAAGCCTTGAGATTTTGCAGTCCTCTTGGGTGCTAAATAAATGACTTATCGCCCTGCGGTGCTTCAAAAACGCCAATCAATCCTTCTAAATACACGATATACACCGGAACACGCAAAGGCTATCGTAACCTATCCAGAAAAAATTTATGGCATCAGCGTCGCCAATGCAAAGAACAAAACTTGTTTACTTAAACGGTGAATTCCTCCCTGCCGACCAAGCCACTGTCTCGGTCTTAGATAGGGGTTTTATTTTTGGCGACGGGGTTTACGAAGTGATCCCTTGCTATGGTGGGTATTTATTCCGGCTTAGAGAACACTTAGAACGACTGGACGCCAATTTAGTGGCTATTCGCATCGCCCCGCCCTTAAGCCACGAGAAATGGCAACACGTGCTACAAGAACTCGTTGCTAGCAACGGCGGCGGCGACCAAAGCGTCTATCTACAAATCACCCGAGGTGTTGCACCGCGTGACCACGCTTTCCCCGCCCGCACCAAACCCACGGTACTGGCCATGTCCAACCCGTTACAGCCGCTACCTAGCGAGCTTTTAGCAAAAGGCATCTCGGCGATTACGTTGGATGACTTTCGTTGGCAACAGTGCAACATCAAAGCCATCGCGTTGTTACCGAATATACTCGCGCGTCAACAAGCATTAGATGTTGGCGCTGGGGAGGCGATATTCGTTCGCGATGGCGCCGTCACCGAAGGCGCAGCCAGCAATGTATTCTTAGTTAAGAACCGAGAAATCACAACGCCACCCAAAGGCCCCTATCTTCTCCCGGGCATCACGCGGGACTTGGTTTTGGAGCTAGCCGCCGAAAACCAAATCCGAAATCACGAATCCACGATTAGGCTCGACGATTTGGAGCAGGGCGATGAAATCTGGCTCACCAGCTCCACAAAGGAAATTGTTCCCGTTACACAGCTCAACGGTAAACCCGTTGGCGCCGGTCGACCCGGCCCCCTTTGGGCGCGTATGCTGACAGTGTTCCAGGATTACAAGCAACGCTTCAGGAGCGGCGGCTACGAGGCGAGTTGACGCTTCTAGCTCGGATTTCTCAACGACTCTGCGCATCCATGTGTTTCGCTCCTCCGCGCTCCATGCGCTCTCGCAACACGTGCGCGTCGATGTGCCTTATAGGTTAAACTCCGCAAGTTTTAGAAGGCTTAAGGTTAATTTAAGCTTGATCGGCTAAGCTTCCCAGCGAACCAATTAGGGAAGATATAGTCATGAGAAGTGCGCGGCAGTACGAGTTTAACGGTATGTTAGCGATCTCGTTATCGATCATCTTAGCCGCGTGCGGATCCGGAGACGGCCGCACCGCGACGAACGGTTTAATGAGTTCCGCTGCCATAGGGTCGGCCGATACCTCCATAAGCGCTCGATGGGACAGCAGCGACGATGAACTAAAATTCGAAGGGGTTAGTCCTTCGGTATCGTCCTCCGTTACGATATACGATGCCAAAACGAACGCTATTCTAGGACAGACACCAGTGGAAAGTGACGGCGAGTGGGAGCTCGAATTGGAAAACCCAACCACAGTTCCATGTCGCGTACGCGTCAATGTGGGCAACGAAACCGAGACACTTGCCGTACGCAGTGCACCATCAGACTGCAATACCCCTGGCGAGCAAGCCGAATCGGGCGAAAACACGGACGCTGAGGCGGATGAGCGCAGCGATGAACATACAACCGTGGACAGA
>CALZJI010000487.1 GCA_945787615.1 uncultured Chromatiaceae bacterium
GTTTTTCATTATCATCTCGCCAATACGGAAGGAGTTGCCCGTGAAGATCGAAGCGAAAACGACCCTCTAGCCACCCTATCCCAAACATGGCGAGATTCTGATCATAGTAAACGGGTTTACTACCTAACAATCCATTGCGATAAGCCGCGTTTACGCGCTCGACTTGCTCCTCGAGCAATTCGTTTTCTTCACGTGATTTCAAGTAGGGAACGACAGCAGCATTGAACCCGATAGGCCCCGCACCGTGGGCATTACCGCTCTCAACATCTACTACCTCAGGCACGTCCTTGCGATCAAGCAAGTACCGCGTCATACCTGACACGGCTGTCAACA
>CALZJI010000488.1 GCA_945787615.1 uncultured Chromatiaceae bacterium
AAGAAAAATTGAAGGACGCACAACCGCATCGCTTGAAATTGATCGCCACCGACGGGGTGTTCAGCATGGATGGCGATATTGCCAAGTTAAGCGAGATTGTTTCGTTAGCCGAGCAATACGATGCCATGGTGATGGTGGACGATTCCCATGCCACCGGTGTCATCGGAAAAACTGGCCGGGGCTCTGCGGAGTTCCATGGTGTCATGGACAAAATTGATATCTATACCTCGACGCTGGGTAAAGCATTAGGGGGAGGGTCGGGAGGATTTACAGCGGCTCGAGACGATATCGTCGAAATTTTGAGACAACGCTCACGGCCGTATTTATTTTCCAATACTCTCACCCCTGCTCTAGCGGCGACGGGCATCAAGGCCTTCGAACTGTTAATGCAGTCAACGGAGCGTCGTGATCGCCTTGAAGAGAATACGCACTATTTCCGAGAGAAGATGAGTGCGGCGGGATTCAGCCTTCAGCCGGGCAATCACCCCATCGTACCGATTATGTTACACGATGCGACGTTAGCCCAGACTATGGCCGCTAAGTTGTTGAACGAAGGCATTTATGTCGTCGGTTTTTCGTACCCTGTTGTGCCAAAAGGCCAGGCTCGGATTCGCGTACAGGTTTCCGCCGCTCACTCAAAGGCCAATCTCGATGAAGCCGTGACGGCGTTTACAAAGGTGGGAAAGGAATTGGGTGTGGTTCGCTGAAGCGGCACACGATATGACCAATGGACCTATTACTTCGGGCAGGGTAAGCTGTCTCAAATGAACCGTGCCAATATCGAGCTGTTACAAATAAAATTTGACCAAACCGGCGTGGTGCAAGGTTATAACTGGTCAGGCACCAGATGAACAACCCTCTTAACGACAAGGTTTCTACTTTTTGGCGCCTCGTAAAGTAACCGGTTAATAATCAACGAGGTTATACGATGGCAATCATAACTCGCTCACCCGAATCCAAAACTTATCACACAATGCAAAAAAAGCGTGCATCGGCCATCGTTACCGGCACAGCATTGCTGTTGCTCGTCGCCTGCAGTAAACCGGATCTACCGGCAGCGCCGCTCGGCGAACGACCTGTGCTCCAACAATTAGCCGATGGCTATGAACTGGTAGCCGAGCAGTTACCGGTAAGCCCGCGTAAGCTGCCCCCCGCCGAACGACGCAAATTTTTAGAAACCGTTTTTCGGGAAGCGGGTTTTGATTATAACGCGACTCTGACGAGCGCCGCAGCGGGCGCGCTAGACCCCGCAAATCAACATCACCGTGATCTGGTCGAGCTGCTTGTCTTACCCACCGTCGGCATTTCGCAAGACGACATCGCCGGTTTTTATTCAACAGAGGAACTCGCGGCCATTCAAGCGATCGAGATGACAATGAGATAACGGCTAAGCTTAGAGCTCGCGTCAAAATTAATCCACATATTGGACGTCGATCCATCTCGCCTGGCTGCGTTGCTGTTGTGTATGCTTGAAAAACCTATGACGTTTTACATGATAATAGGCGTTTGACAGGATAGTCCACACGCTCCGTAGCCTTGGACCATGGATTCAACGCTGTTAGGCGATTCTACGTTATACATTTTCTCGTCCGTCACCGCTATCGCGGCCGTTGCGCTGCTTGTTGCGGCCATTCGTTCCGTGATTAATCGCAAAACGCTACGTGCATTGAGTTGTACAACGGTTGCAGCCCTTCTACTGGCAGCAAGCGCCGTCGCTGTTGCTATTTTGGCGCACGTTTATACTTACCAGCGTCTGACCCATGAACGCTTGGTCGCTGATATCGTTATCGAACGCCTTGGCCACCAGCATTACAAGGTGCGGTTACTCACAGCCCCGACGCAACAACGAATATATGACCTCAAGGGTGACCAATGGCAGCTGGATGCGCGCATCCTTAAATGGCACGGCTGGGCCAACGTGCTTGGGCTTGACACCCTTTATCGACTCGAGCGCCTAAGCAGTCGTTATAGCGACGTTCAGCAAGCACGTAACGTACCGCACGATGCTCACGCGTTGTCGCGCCGCGGCGGTATCGACCTATGGCAGCTTGCGCAGAAGTACGGGAGCTGGCTTCCCGGAATCGATGCACGCTACGGCAACGCGACCTACATGCCATTAGGTAACGGTGCTCGCTACTCCGTTTACATTACCTCATCGGGATTGATCACCCGCCCCGCCAACGCGATTGCTAAAGCTCTGGTGGAGAGCTGGAGTTAAGGGTGGCGGAAAACGGGAACGAATCGTAGGTTGGTTATTGGCTTTATGCGTTACTTCCCCCGCGACAAAGCGGCGATTGCGGTGCACTTTCTTGCCGCTGGTTCCACTCGTCCTCAGTATAGGTATGCAATGCGAGGGCATGAACCTTATTTCGGATCTCGTCATCCAATAACGTATAAACAAGTTGATGCCGAGCCACCAGCGTCTTGCCTTCAAAATCATCCGACACAAGCACAACCTTAAAATGCGATTCCGAGCCCGGTGGGACGTTATGCATATTGCTTTCGTTGACAACCTCGAGACGCAGCACGTTTAGACCCGACGCCAATTTTTTTTCAATATCTTCACGAACACTCATATCTATATAATCACTATCTTATTCTGCAACCCACTTCTGCAACGTTTCCACAACGGCCTTAGCCTGGTCTTTACTGGAAATATTAAATTTCGACTGTTGTTTATATTCGCCATGCCGCTTGCGATAACGGCGAATCGTGTAACGCTCAGGACTGTACTCGTCTTTCTTCGGGTCCCAATCTTGATATCTAAAAATAATGGTTGACCACGCACCTTTCGTTAGAACAACTTTATCCAGTTCTTTTACCGTAAGTATGCCGTCTTCCTCGTAGTTAATGGTGATCTCATCGATTTCAGCAGCCATATTTGCCTTTCTAGTCTCGGGTAAGGTGTTTGCGTTCTTTCAGTGTAAAAATTTCCCGCTCGCTTCTACGGCGACTATTCGCCGCTACACTTTCGCTCAACCAGTGTTTTATACTGGAGCCTCGAATTATTCTGTTGGGCTCAAGCAGGAGTTCCGAAAAGTTTAGCAGCACGCCAAAAATTTGGGCGGGATCATACAACGTAGCTATCGAAATAGACCATGAATAGGAACCGGGGTCAACACCCAGAGAAATCTATAAGAGGCGCCCACGCTATTGGAACGTCGCGCGAAAACTGGGCGCAGCAAATAATTTTTTATGTAATTCAATATGATATGCGGAAACCGCCCCCGCACTATGCCTAGATCGCAAACACGCCTGTCGGAATATCGCGTGCCGAAGTTTAGCGGATAGCCCGGTTCGAGTAATGTAACCATGTCGCTCGAAGAGGAAAGACCCTACAAAAAAAGTAAATCTCAACGCAAGCGCGAGGTGGAAGCGTTGCAGACTTTAGGCGAGAGACTCGTCCAGCTAAAACCCGCGGAGCTAGATAAAATCCCCTTATCGGAAGCGCTACGGGAAGCGATCGATGAGGCGAAACGGGTTACATCCCGTAGCGCCCTCAGGCGGCAACGCCAGTATATCGGCCGGCTTATGAGAGATGCTGATTCACAAGCCATTGAAACGGCCTTTAACAAGCTAGACCAACACCACGCGCATCACACTGCTGCGTTTCATATGCTCGAAGCATGGCGAACTAGACTCGTGGAGCAGGGCGATTCCGCACTGGTTGCGTTGAGCGACGCATACCCCTCTGCGGACCAAATCCGTTTGCGTCAACTTATTCGCGATGCGCGCAAAGAACACGCGAATGGTCACCCACCCAAGGCCTATAGGGCGTTGTTTCGTTATCTTCGCGAACTTATGGACGACGGATAACCAAATACTTAGGGCTCGCGAAAAAATAACTTCGTATTTTTCGCGCCCAGATTTGGGTCAGATTTGGACAATCCGATTGAGCGAAACCGCAGGACTAGCCCGGCTAATTCGAGGATTTTGCGATTG
>CALZJI010000489.1 GCA_945787615.1 uncultured Chromatiaceae bacterium
AGCCGCCCAGTAGTGTTTGTTGTTCCCCCAAGCGCTTGAGTGTCTTTTCCGTAAACGCAAGCGGTTATGATTCCCCCTCTTTTGATATTGCGCCGCAATCGTTCGGAAAACGACCTTTTGTTCGGGCGCCCACTAAATTCCACGCCTTCACTGATGTTGACAAGGTTGTCGTTATTCGTCAGGCATTGTTTCTGCAACATGCTTAGGCTTGTAGTGCCGACGCCATGTAATTGAACGAACACGGTATTGGCGTCGTAGTAATTGAGTTGCTGATGAGCCACGTAGAATAAATGTTCGTCGTTATGCACGGCATCGCTTTCCCTAAAGACGCCGCTGCATTGGGATGTTTCCGTTGAGCTGTCGCGACGCGTTCCGGCAATTGCCAATAAACGCGGTAATGCGCCAAGATATAGATCAATGGCTTGGTTTTCCGTGTACGCGTCGGTTTTCGGGTGTGGTGCTTCGATAACCACGTTGCTTCCGTCAAGATTTAACACGTAGGTCCCACCGCCACGGTAATCCGCGTCGCCGATGTCGCTGATCTCGCGTAAAATGTAGTGCGTACTCGGTGGTTGGCTGTCGGTGTTAGAAAACGCCACTATTTGATAGCCAACTTGACTAGCCGATGTTTGAGCAAGCTCAAAGTGTCCCGAGATGAAGAGATTAAACGCTTCGGCGAACCACAGCTGGTCTTCTTCAGTTGGTTGGGTCCACTGGTTGTCGTTTCGCGTTCCATAGCTCATGTTTAAAAGGTAGTCTTTGAGACTGCCTGACAACGTCAGTACGCTAGCTGGCTCTGCCGCGTTGGCGGGAGTAACAGTGAATAAAAACAAAAAGGCGAACAATCTAGCGCCGACAATGGTTATGTTTTGCTTTGTCATGTTATTTTCCTAATGGCTACCTTACCTACAGGGCACTAACAAATATTAAACGAGTCTGGGACGCGCTAACTGCGAGGTAGCTCTCACTATTGTAAAGGGAGTTTGCGAACACGTTCACGTTTGTAAATAAATCCGGTGTTACAGTTCGTCCGTAAACAAGTTAATAGGACTCGAAGGATATGCTGGGACCGAGAGCCTAGCAGGGGCGTTTAGGCTAGGTTCATATTGGCAGTATGGTGACCGGTGAAGGTGGCGGGGAAAACCTTGGCGAAACCTAGAAGAGGCTCGGCGCCGTAGCGTCATCTCTCGGATCGAATATTTATGAAACGTTAGGGTTTACTCGGTATCGACGTCCTTGAATCGCGTTAGCTTATCAGCTCATTGAGCACGTCGAGGTTAAGAAATGCGGGGTTGTATTCCGTTCGGTCTGGGTTGAGAATCGGCACGGTCCGTGTGGTGGGGACGCGTCGATGCGCCTCGCCGTGTTGGTCGGCTTGTATTATTGTGTGGATCTCACATTCTTGTAGGATGAGCGCGGGATCGTCTTCTAATATTTCTATGATCTCACACACCATACCTTCGTGTTCGACCCGTGTTCCAATGAGAGAACGCAGCTGGTCTATGGTAAACGTGATTTCGGTCGTATTCATGTTCATAGTGGTGATGCTAATGCAATACAATTAAAGATGCTAGCCCACGTCTTGCACATTCACCCGATGTGCGTGGGGTTCGTTTAGGAAGCGTTGGGGCGCGTTCGAAAAGGGTGACACGTCCGCTTGTATCGTTTTGCGGCTAGTCAGGTAGTTCATCCGGTTGATATAATTAGCATTAAAAATATGGGGCAAGAATATGTATACATGTATTTATGAGTTTACGCTTTCGTCATGGTAAAAATACTTTTTGTTTGCATGGGAAATATCTGCCGTTCGCCTACGGCCGAAGGTGTTTTTACAAAACTTCTGGAGAAAGAAGGGCTTGTGCACCTTTTCCAGGTCGATTCTGCCGGAACTCAAAGTTACCATGCTGGTGAGCCGCCCGATGGCCGCGCTCAACAAGCGGCGATGCGGCGTGGTATCAATTTGAGCCGTCAGCGAGCTCGCCATGTCAAGCCCCGGGACCTGGAAATATTCGATTACGTTGTCGCCATGGATGAGGCGAACTTGGCCGATTTGGAAATGATATGCCCCAGTGGCCATGAACATAAGTTAAAGTTATTTATGGAATTTGCGCCACACTACGGAATTAATACCGTCCCCGACCCCTATTACGGAGGCGTCACAGGCTTCGAGCGGGTATTAGATATGGTCGAGGAAGCCGCTCAAGGTCTGCTCGATACAGTACGTGACGACTTATGATTTCTATGGCGTTTAATTTCACCCGCAAAACCCCACCCACAAAGACTTACGGATAACACGCGGAGATGCGTGTTCGAGGATGTCGTACCCTGTGATCTTCCTACAAGTCCTTGGCTCGAACGGAAGGTAAGTGCCTTGTTTTAGGCGCGATTCTAAACAAGGCGCCTTCACGCGCATCTGTGCGACCGATCGCTTAAGATAGCAAGTACAAGCACTTGTTTTTCTTGACATACACTCGCCGAATCACTCGCAAGTTTTTTCAATGTTTTGTTAAAGGTTTCACGCTTTTCGGCCGATAACCATGCCATCAGGGTAAGTTAAGAAACGACGAAACCACCACATTTTAAAGGAACCAGTCCGTATGGCCAAAGCGTGTACACGGCAAGTTACCTTGCCACACGTAGGACGCACCAGCCCGAAAGGAAATCTTCGAAGCCGCTTCACCGCGATCACGCTTGGATGTTTGTTATGCCTGGTGTCCGTGACCAGCGGCGCTCAAATGAACCTCGACTTTCGTCCTAATACCTCTAATACGAGCTCTAGCAATTCGTCAAGTGACGGATTTATCGATGAACGACAGCTCGAGTCGTGTGGGATCGCAGGGTATGCGAACACCGATTGTGAGTGGGATTCAAAAGGACAAATGAACGGTACCGGCGGTGATTGGTTGCAGGTCGACCCGACGCCATTCCGCCAAGAAACCATATTGGGTGCGGACGGTTACGAGTACTGGCATGTGTTGATCGGCAACCATGACGACAACTTCCGCCAAGATGTTTACATGCGTAAAGGATTACGTTGGGGCTATATGAGCGGCGATGTAGAGAAGTCCTTCAACTGGGACGGTCAGTCCACTCAAGACCAAGGGTCCTTTACGGATTCAGGCGGTTTTGCTGGTGGTTTACAAGGAAATGGCGAGATGGATGGGGATTGGAGCGATCGCATGAACTGCTTCAGCTATGCCGGCAACGCCTGCGATCCGTTATTAAAAAATAGTGATGCCAACGGCGGTAATCTCGACAACCGCTGGGCCGGAAACGGCACCGGGAATCCCACGAAAGTGATCATGCACCAAGTGGTTAAAAAGAGCGACAGTCAGGGTGATTTCTATCTTGAGTTTCTAAAAGATGGCATCAACACAAAACCGCGTATCATTCAAACCGTCAGTACAACCGGTGTGATCCAAGGTGATATCTACCTAGAATTCCAAGTCGATATGCGAGACATCACCTATAACGACGATGCAACAGTCTTGGCGGTCGGCGATTCACTTCCCACTCGCGCTGGCGGTACGTCGGACGAATACGCGCGCAATGACCCTAACGCGAGAGGTAAGTTCGTCAACAAAAATACCTTTACCGGAGGCGGTATCGGCTTTGACGTGGCGGCGTTCAATCTTGAAGAACAAGGTGATAACGTGCAGGTAACCGCTGGGCGCTATAAATTTATACCCGGAAGTGGCTGGGTCCAATCGGGCACGACTTACGAATCAGCGTACGGCCTGAATATCGACGGCAACGCCATTGTTTTTTATGACGCGGGTTCCTACACCTATGTCGACGGCATTGGCCGGGACCCCATGGATATCGACTATAACGACTACGTGGACGGCACCCAGACGGTGATGTGGAATAAAGACACCGGAAAATGGGTGAACTGCCACGGCGGACCTTTTTGCGAACCCCTTGCGGTACAACCGCCGCCACCTTCCGACGGGAAATGGGACAGTGATGAGTGGAAGGATTAGCCAACTCAGAAGACAACGATACGTCGGACTCGCCGCTGAGCTTATCCGGTAACCGCACTAGACACCGATTCACCGGTTGGTCGTTGACGTTTCTCTTATTTCTCTCAGGTTTCGCTGGAATTTCCTATGAGGTGTTATACGGGCGGATGCTCGGCAACATCATTGGTGAACAGTGGCTTGTTAGTGCGAGCATTCTATTCACCTTCCTCCTCGGCATCGGGCTGGGCGCTCGTTATTCGCATCGACTATGGCGTTATCTCTGGTTAGTTGAGGCCGGTATCGGGTTATACGCCGCGGCGTTTGCAGTTAGTGTCGAATGGGTGGAAACGTGGTTATATGCCCACAGCGGCGGTTGGGGGCAAACTCTCGCTGCTAAACTGGTCCAATGTGCCGTGTTATTAGGGCCTCCGGCCATACTGATTGGCGCTAGCCTTCCCCTATTTGCGGGCTACCTAAGCCGACTGCGACCCGAACTGGCTTTTGCCCGGGCGTATACCTGGCACTCGTTTGGCGCTGCGCTAACGGTGTTGTTGGTTGAGTTTTGGTTGTTACGCCATTTGGGATTACAGGGAACCGTTTTTACCCTAGCGCTTTTGAACGGCCTCATTGCGGTGGTGCTACGCACCGTATACGGTGGGGTACGCGACCAAGTACCGACGAGCGGCGACGACGTAAAATTTCCGCGTTATCACTTAGTGGCTTTAGTCCTGGCAAGTATCGCATCGGCGGTTTTCCAACTGTGGTTAGTGAAAATCGCCGAACTGACAGTGGGGCCGTTTCGGGAAACATTTGCGCTTGTCTTGGCATTGGTACTGGTAGGCATCGCGATCGGCACCTGGTTGGTCAGGCGCTTCAACTTCCGGCTTTGGCACATCTTGGCCTTCAACCTAGTGGGGTTGACGTGGCTGATTGGTGCTTTTGAAACGATAACCGGTGTTTATGCCTCGTTGTATCCGTTGGCTTTGGAAAGCGTCGTCACAACATTACTGCTGAAGATGGGGTTCTTAACCCTGTTGGCGGGCGTGCCCGCTGTAACGTTTGGCGCCGCTATTCCCGCGTTAATCACGACTCAAAATAACGTGGCGCGAGAATCGGGCCAACTATTGTTTATCTCATCGTTAGCCAATGCAGTAGGTTTCTTGCTCATGGTGTTTGTGCTGCACCAGCATCTCGACTATGGAAGCCAGATCATGGCTATCGCCCTGATAAGCAGCTTCGGATTGTTGGTCTTTTTACGCGGACACAGGATTGGCGCCACGACCGCGGTGGGTTTGTTAGCCGCTATTGCGGTATTGCAACACTCTCTTTGGAACGAACAGCTGCTCTACTTGGGTTACGACAATCTACAGTCGTCTGAAAAATTGAAAACGGCAAAAAGCGAAGTCCTTCAGACCGACTCCTTTAAAGGCCGGCAGGATGTGTTTGCCTTGAATACCTTAGACAATGGCCGCATTTACCTGTACATCAATGGCTACCGCAGTATTAATCTCGCCACACCCGCGGAACAGATCGTTGGGGCGTTTTCATCCCTGTTTGCGCCGAGCACAGATCGCGCTCTGGTCTTGGGTTTGGGCAGCGGCGCTACGGCGGGGACCGTTGGATTATTATTCGATCGAGTGGATACTGTGGAAATCAACGGTGTACTCTTGAATAACCTAAACCGAATGGGCGACTTAAATTTCGATGTCCATAACGCGGCTAACGTCCACTTGATTCACGATGACGGTATCCACTTTGTCAAAGCGGTCGATCAAAGCTACTCATTGATTATTAACACGGTAACGACGCCACTATATTTCAGTTCGTCCAAGCTTTATACCCTAGATTTTCTTACGTCTGTGAAACAACACCTGGCGCCCAACGGTGTCTATGTGACCTGGATTGATCCGCGCATCGGCGATAGAGGTATGGATATAACGCTAAAAACATTATCACAGGTGTTTCGGCAATGTGGCCTTGGCTACATTAAAGCAGAATATTTTTTACTACTCTGTTCACCGGGTGAGTTGGCGGTTCGGCAGCCGCGTCTAGCGATGGCTAATGGCCGGCTGCGAGAATTTCTATTGATAGAACACCAGGAGATGCCCGAGTGGTTGCCCTATCGGGTGCTTAATAGCAATGCGCTCGATTTAATCGGTGATCGAAGTGTCTCGATCAATACGCTAGACTACCCGGCGTTGGAGTTCGAGATGGCCAGATTACAACAGCGTGGCTTCTCTGAATTCATGGCGCGCGTGCTTACGCGAATGCGCATCGACGATCTCCAAGCGCTTTTGGGGCCATCGATGCCATGGGGGCCCATGCTGCTGGGTCTCGTCGCAGAGGATACGCTTGGTGACAAGGACATCACGAAACGCTGGAAGGCGGCATTGAGTGAGCGGACGCCGGACTTTTCGCGTCGTTACGCGCAAGCGAAATTGAATTATTATGCCCAGTACGCTGCGCTAGCCGATACGGCGATCGGTTACTATTTGTATGGCTACCACTTGTTTAACGCCGGTCGCTTTGACCGGGCGATTGGCCAATTCGAGCGTGTTCTTGTTCTTGATCCGTCCTACGAAAATGCCAACTACTACCTAGGCGCAAGTTATGAGCGCATGAGGCGCTTCGAATTGGCGTTGGCGTACTACAATAAAGAATTGTCTCTGAACCCGGAAAACGTTTACGCTTTGATGGCACTAGGGTCGGTTTATATAAAAACGGCGCGCAGCACCGAGGCTCTGCAGATGCTCGACAGGGTGTTGACAATTGAACCGTCTGCTGATGCACAGTTCTTCCGAGGAGTTGCGTTCCGGTCATTGGGCGACCTCTCCGCAGCGCGAGTCGCGTTGCGTGGAGCGCTTGCGCTAGAACCCATGCACAAGCGTGCGCGGCGGGCGCTTGAATGGCTTGAACAGTCCGGAAGGGGGGAGGAGTGATAACACACAATTGATGAACGAGGCGGCGCGTCATGCCGCCCCGTGGTTTTAAAGTACAAATCGGTTACCGCTAATCCCCCGACGCATCCCGTTGCTGTTTCTTTGCCGGCTCAGGGCCTTCGTTGTCAAAAAACGATTGCTGTTGGGGCGCCGTTTCCGGGGGAGGAGTATCCTTGCGTGGTGCCACGCTCTCTTGTCCACTAGGGCGTGCTGGATCGTCGGATGGTCTCGCAGTCGGCTTGTTACTCGCCGGCTCGACACGTTCGCTGGTCGCGAATTGCGGTGGCCGGCTTACGGCTGGGCCGCTCGCTTCGTCGGATGGCGTCGCCGCTGTTGTGCTCGTGCGTTGTGCGGCATGTTCCGCTAGCGGAGTTGGTGTCGGTTTTTCGCCATGTTCTCGAGCCGCTTGGGGATTTGCCTCGTCACTAGAGGATTGGGGATTCTCTGCTCGTTCCGTCGGACGCCTCTGCCTGGTGCTATCTTGATTGTCCGCAGAATCCGCTTGCGCTTGTGTCCCCCCGCTTCCATTCCTCGCCTCGGTGCCCGTCGGCGTTTCTGCACTTGAGGATTTCGCTTCTCCCGCTCGAGTTCGGCTTTCGCCGCGGCGACCACGGCGTCCGCCGCGTCGCCCGCGACGGGCCTCGCCGCCACGAGAGCCGGCGGACTCACCAGTCCGTGTCTGTTCTCGCTTTGGTGAGTCTTCTTTCTGAACCGTTGCCTCGACTTGCGTCTCTTCCTGACCAGGGGCTGCTACGGGCGCTTCTATGCTTTCTGTTGTATCGACGCTGGGGGCCGATTTTGGCTGCGCACCGGTTTCGGCTTCCGCCTCTGACTGCCGCGCTCGAGAGGTGCCGCCGGAGCGCCGACCTTTCTGTTGGCCACCACGACTAGCGCCACGACCGCCTCTTCCCTTTCCGCCGGAAGCAGTTTGTCGACCTCGCGATCCTCTTCCACGTTGCTGCCGGGTGCGTGTTTCGGGTTTAGGCGGTTCGGGTTCCTCTTCTTTACCGGGGCCAAACAATGTAGACCACAGACGCTTGATAAATCCTCCTTCACCGCGGACTTCTGAAGTCTGGGGCGCTACGTATTTCGGTGAGGGGGGCGGGGCGGGCGTTGTTGGTACAACCCGTTTGACCACCGCTTCTTCAATCGTCGATTTCGGCGTCGCTGCTGCTGGCTGGGTCGGCTCTTCCGCCTTAGTTACCATTTGGTAACTAGCCTGCGCGGCTTTTCCCGGTTTCAACTCGGCAAGCTCCGCACCGCGAACCCGGCTGATTTCATAGACGGGTGTTTCTAATGCCGGATTGGGGATGAGTAAAATATGTGTTTGGTGCCGCGCTTCAATGGCGGCGATGGCTGCGCGTTTTTCGTTCAACAGAAACGTGGCGACTTCCAACGGGAGTTGCGAGACGATCTGGGCGGTTTTCTCTTTGAGCGCTTCTTCTTCGACAATACGCAAAATGGAAAGCGCAAGGGACTCTGTATTCCGAATGTTCCCCTGTCCCTGGCATCGTGGGCACGCAATTTGAATCGACTCACCCAAAGATGGCCGTAATCGTTGCCGCGACATTTCCAGCAAGCCAAAGCGGGAAATTCGACCGACTTGTACACGGGCGCGATCCATTCGAAGTGCGTCACGTAACCGCTGCTCGACCTCTCGTTGATTGCGTATCGGTGTCATGTCGATAAAATCGATGACAATTAACCCGCCAATGTCGCGTAGACGCAGTTGCCGTGCGATTTCATCGGCGGCCTCTAGGTTGGTGTTGAGGGCTGTTTCTTCGATGTCCCCGCCTTGGGTCGCTCGCCCCGAGTTGATATCGATGGAGATTAATGCTTCGGTGGGGTCAATTACGATGGCCCCTCCCGAGGGTAGTCGGACTTCATGTTGAAAAGCAGACTCGATTTGGCTCTCTATCTGATAGCGGGAGAATAGCGGAACATGATCCGTGTAGTGTTTGATCTTTCTCAGGTTATGCGGCATCACTTGCTGCATGAAATCGATTGCTTTTTGATAGACCTGGTCGTCGTCGATCAGAACTTCACCGATATCTTGGCGAAAATAATCGCGTATCGCGCGTATGATGATGCTGCTTTCCTGGTAAATAAGGAAGGGCGCTGATTTTTCCTTTGACGCCGTGTCGACGGCGTCCCAAAGGCGTACTAAGTAGTCCAAGTCCCACTGCAGCTCTTCGAGGTTTCGGCCAACGCCTGCCGTACGGGCTATAAGGCCCATGCCTTCGGGAATTTGCAGGCCCGCCATGACTTCGCGAAGCTCGTTGCGTTCATCGCCTTCGATGCGGCGGGATACGCCACCCGCCCTAGGGTTATTGGGCATGAGCACGAGGTAACGTCCAGCGAGACTTATGTAGGTCGTTAATGCGGCACCTTTGGTTCCGCGTTCCTCCTTATCGACTTGTATGATAAGTTCTTGGCCTTCCTTAACGACATCTCGGATATTGACCCTTTCCTGGGCGTCTTCGGGTACCTCCTTGTAATAGCAGGGGGCAATTTCCTTTAACGGCAAAAAGCCGTGACGGTCCGACCCGTAGTCGACAAACGCTGCTTCCAAACTTGGTTCAATGCGAGTGATTTTCCCCTTGTATATATTCGCTTTTTTCTGTTCTCGGGATGGTGTTTCGATATCGAGGTCGTATAAAAACTGGCCATCCACCAACGCCACACGCAACTCTTCACGCTGAGTTGCGTTGATTAGCATCCTCTTCATTAAGTCGATTCTCCAACACGTCGCCGCAGCTATACTAACGCCGGACACGTTCAAATTCGGTGCGCAGGATCACTTTTCACAAGGCGGTGTTGACTCACCAACCTCAGTCTGTACTATCGAGAGTGGTCTCCTCAGACAGGGGTGCTGGAAGGGCGCGTTGAACGACCACGTGGAGGTTTTGTAGTCGCTTTATCGTTGTCATTCTGATTAGGATACTCGCTGCTCCTTCGTTGTGGTGCTTGCCCTACTTTGGTTCACTCCGCTCAGTTGATCCCATCTTAAACGCACTGTCCGCGTTGTATTGTCTAGTGCGACGCTTTACTGTTAATGGTTGCGCGTTTCAGTAGGGCCGTGCAACGTTAAACCCTAAAAATATCGTAAGTAAAAACCTATTTGGGGTCGTACCCCTTAACGAAATCATTCGTTACTTGCGATTTGTATCTCCCGTTGAGGCAGAACCGTTTTTTGTTTTGGTTCCTCCGCAAGAATCGCGCTATAATTATTTTAGCGCCGTTGGTTTCAGCTGGCGGGTGCGCTATCACACTACATAAACTTAGCATCCCGCATACACATAACTGCCCTATACCCCATGCCTTAAAAGGAAACCACTAGCAGCGTGTTGCTGCCGGTTTCCCGGTCTCATTTTGTCACGAAAAGTGACAATTGTTTAATATAACACGAACCGGGCGGACATCAAACTTCGTACACAACTGTTATTATTAGTAAAATGCCAAATAAAAAGGCAAAAGAGACGGCGACCCTTCGGGAACTACGTATAAATGAGAATCAGGAAGGTCAAAGAATTGATAACTATCTGATAAATCAGATAAAAGGTGCGCCTCGAAGTCTCATCTACAGGCTTTTACGAACGGGTCAGGTTCGCGTCAACAAAGGGCGGAAAAAGCCGACTTACCGACTTCAATCTGGCGATCTTGTACGAATTCCGCCGGGAATACAGCAACTTTCGCCTGTACCACAATGCACCCCGCCCGATAGTGTTTTACGGAAAATCAGGGATGCGATCATTTACGACGATAAGGGTTTGCTGGTTATCAATAAGCCGGCGGGTATCGCGGTTCACGGCGGGTCTGGTTTGTCGTTTGGTGTAATTGAGATATTTCGAACAATCTACCCTCAGGCTCCTTATCTTGAGTTAGTCCATCGCCTCGACCGGGAAACGAGCGGTTGTTTGATGATCGCGAAGAAACGCAGTGTACTGCGGGCGCTACACCAGCTGCTGCGCGAAGAACAGGTCGAAAAGCAATACCTGGCGCTGGTTAAAGGTCGTTGGGATACGCCGCGCACTGTTTCTGTGCCGCTTAGAAAGAACGTATTGCGTTCAGGTGAGCGAATTGTGAGTGTTCAATCTTCGGGTAAGGCCTCGGTCACCGTGTTCCGGCCAATAAAAAGCGTCGATCAAGCAACCGTGGTGGAGGCGTACCCAAAAACAGGGCGCACTCATCAAATCCGCGTTCATGCCGCGCATATTGGATGTCCCATTGCCGGTGACGAAAAATACGGTGATACGGCGTTCAATCAGTTAGCGCGGGAACACGGTTTGCGACGTTTGTTTTTGCATGCGACCTCTGTCGAGTTTGAACTGCCGAACGGGCACGCGCCAATCCGTGTTAACGCGCCGCTCGGGGACGATTTGCATGAGGTGATAGAGCGCTTAAGTACGATCGGTGACGACGATTAATGAACAATGACATAAGACTATTGGTCTTCGATTGGGACGGAACGCTGATGGACTCCGAAGCGCGCATCGTCGCCTCGATGCAAGCCGCAGCACAGGATGCGAATCTACGGCCACCCAGTGAGACAGCGGTAAAAGAAATCATCGGCCTGGGCCTTAACGAGGCGCTGAGTCGGCTTTTCCCACACGTTGGGAGCGACGTATACCCGGAATTAACGGAATGTTATCGTGAACAATTTTTATTTAAATGCGCTGTGCCGACCCGCTTGTTCAATGGGGCGGCGGAAACACTACTGCAGCTTCGCGAATGCGGCTATCATTTAGCCATTGCTACGGGCAAAGGAAGGCGCGGACTTGACCGGGTCCTGCGAGAGACGAATGTCACGCACTTCTTCGACGCAACCCGCTGTTCCGACGAAACCCGGTCAAAACCCCACCCGTGTATGCTATTTGAGCTGATGGACGAATTGGGCATCGGTGCCGCTAACACGCTTATGATCGGTGATACCGAGTATGATATGCAAATGGCTTGCGCGGCCGGGACATTCGCCATGGCCGTGAGCTATGGCGTTCATGAAAAGGAAAGGTTAATTCGTTACAGACCTGTGGGCTGCTTGGACCATATTCGCGAACTGGCCGATTGGCTAGGCATCGATAGAAAACCGCGGATAACTGACTCAGAATCTAATGCATAGGACGTGTTATGACGGAAAAAGAGAATTCAACAACGGTTGGGATGGGCGAAGCCACGCCCGAGCAGGCATGGACCGACGGCCCTGAACAGAAAGCGGTTGATTCGTCCATTAAGCAGGAATCCGAAGACAAAGCGGAAAGCGGCACTCCGGCGTGGGAACGCGAACTCATCGGACGGGTATCTTTTGCCGCGATTACCGAACAGCGACGCGCCCGCCGTTGGGGTATTTTTTTCAAAGCGCTGGGTTTCGCATACGTCGGTTTCATTTTGTACCTCTATTTGCCGACTCACGATACCGCGGGGATCGCCGTCGGCAAGCGCCATACGGCGGTGGTTGAGGTCAACGGGGTGATTGCCGGGGACACCGAAGCCAGTGCTGATGCAATTATTTCCGGATTGCGAGCCGCCTTTAAAGATTCAGGTACCGCTGGTGTGGTTTTACGCATCAATAGTCCTGGTGGCAGCCCGGTCCAAGCGGGGTATGTCAACGATGAGGTGAAACGTCTGCGGGAAAAATATCCCGATATTCCGCTGTATGCGGTCATAACGGACATTTGCGCTTCGGGCGGTTATTATATCGCGGCGGCAGCGGATCAAATCTATGCCGATAAAGCCAGCCTCGTGGGTTCGATTGGGGTGTTGATGAACGGTTTTGGCTTTGTTGATTCCATGGAGAAACTCGGTGTCGAACGACGTTTGCTAACGGCCGGAGAACACAAGGGCTTTCTAGATCCGTTCTCCCCCTTGAAAGAATCAGACGTCGAACATATGCGTACAGTGCTAGAAAGCACACACCGACAATTTATTAAAATTGTTAGAGAAGGCAGGGGAGATCGGTTGGTCGAGAACTCCAAACTGTTCAGCGGCCTCGTCTGGACGGGCGAACAGGGTCTCGAAATGGGGCTCGTCGATGCGTTAGGTAGCAGTAGCTACGTTGCCCGCGAGGTTGTCGGCGAAGAGCGTATCGTTGATTTTACGCACAAGCCAAACCCCTTAGAGCGTTTCGCGGACCGCCTTGGCGCTTCGTTTGCCAATGTGTTGGCGACCCAGCTCGGTTTAAGTCAGCAACCCATTCGTTAGGGGCTTTAGATCCTAAGGGCTGGTGGCGCCCGCCTCAAGGCGCGCGGAGTGGGTGCTTAGTGCCTACGTTAATCTATTCTTGAGGCGTTTTGGCGTGTTTCGCATGGTTACTCCTCTCGAATACGACTGTCGGATGTGTAAGGTTTAAGCCTATGCTCTTGTCTTGGACCGATGTGGTTCTCGTTATATTCCCACGACTGTGGGCAAGCGAATAGTTTTCTTAGCAGCATAACATTGAGATCGTGACCCGGTTTGAACGCGTAGAGATGACCCACGATAAACGCATCGGCGAGAGCAAGGTCGCCGTAACAATCTAACAGCTTGTGACGTGCAAACTCTTCTTCAAATCGCAAACCGTCGTGGTTGAGAACCTGTTCCCCTTTTACAACAATTGCGTTGCGTAGCGAACCACCGCGAATCAGCCCGTCTTCACGTAACTGGTCAAGTTGTTCACTAAACGCAAATGTCCGCGCAGGCGCTATTTCCTGATTAAATTTTTCGGGTTCGATGTCAACCGAGAATGTTTGAAATCCAACGAGCTTATTCTTAAAGTCGATACGGACGCTCACGCGCGCCGTTTCGCTCGGCATTAGCATTGCGAATCGATCGGCGAGGCGCACTTTAACCGGCTTTTTAACGTATATTAATTTTCTGGGGGTGGCTTGAGTTGTTAATCCCACAGCCTCGAAGACCGATACGAACGGCATGCAACTTCCGTCCATGATAGGAACTTCGGGCCCGCCAATCTCGATTATCGCATTATCGACGCCATTGGCGCGCAATGCGGCGAGAACATGTTCGACGGTTGACACGGATACACCGTCGCTATTGGCTAATGTCGTGGACAAGTGAGTACTGACGACGTGATCCCAGTGCGCTGGAATGACTGAACATTTCGGCTCGACGTCTTTTCTTACGAAGTTAATCCCAATATTTTCTTTTGCAGGTAAAATTGTCATAGAAACACGTTTACCTGTATGTAAACCAATTCCTATAAAGGTAACTGCTTTGCTTAATGTTTTTTGCGTCGTCTCGATCATGCTGTTGTCCGTTTCCATAGAGCCAACTCCACTAAGGACTCGCGTTAAAATTAATTCACATTTTGGACGTCGAACCCTCTCGCCTGGCTGCGTTGCCTACATGGACGTAGGTAAGGGGCGAGAGCACGACTGCACAGACGACGCACATGGATGTGCTAGTGTCACGAGAGGGCAGGAGCCCGAAGTGACCGACGCACATGGATGTGCTAGTGTCACGAGAGGGCAGGAGCCCGAAGTGACCGCAGGAGGTAGAATTGCGTCGGGAACGGCAATCGAGGACGCGG
>CALZJI010000490.1 GCA_945787615.1 uncultured Chromatiaceae bacterium
CGTTTCGCCCTAACCGCTCTTCCCTACCAGGGTAGACTCCTCGCGATGGGCGGGGTCGCTTTTACGCCCGAGGGATTCAATAATTTTACCGTCATCGAAGCGTACGACCCCGAAACGGACCAGTGGCAAACGTTGTCGGACTTCGAATTGCCCTGGCCCGCTGCAGGGCAAGGCAACTGCGTATTACAAAACCAACTATATATTTTCGGTGGTTACAGTGGCGACGGCATTCATAATCGGGCCGCCTATTTTGACGACTCAAACCAATGTTGGACGAGAATATCGGACATGCCGGCACCCCGAGCGGCCGTGGGCGTTGAAATTTTAAACAACACCATTTACGTGCTGGGAGGGTGGGCCGACGACGGGCGCACGCCCGTTGACACCCTATTCGCCTACACCCCGCCGCCTCGTTAACAAAGTGAATGAATGATAGCCAATTAAACCGCTATAGCAGGCATATCCTGTTGCCCGAGATTGACCTCTCGGGACAGGAACGCCTGCTAGCCTCCCGCATCCTGATCATTGGAATTGGCGGCCTCGGCTCTCCCGTGGCCATGTACCTGGCAGCCGCCGGTGTCGGTAACATTACGCTGTGCGACCATGACCGCGTAGACTTAGGCAACCTTCAACGGCAAATTGTACACAGCACCGCTGACATCGGTCGCAAAAAGGTCACCTCGGCATACGATACCCTGTCGGCCTTAAATCCGGACGTGACGGTTAACACCATCGACCATAAACTCGACGAAGACCAGCTCGTCACGACAGCCGCGGAAGTCGATATCGTTGTTGACGCAAGCGACAACTTTTCGACACGTTTTCTCCTAAACAAGGTTTGCGTGGAAACCCAAACACCTTTGGTATCGGGGGCGGCGATACGATTTCAAGGCCAAGTGCTGACCATAGACCCGCGCGGCAACAATCCCTGCTACCGTTGCTTATATTCGGAGAATGGCGCCGAACTCGAAAGCTGCGCACAGCATGGTGTCCTGGCCCCCTTGGTCGGCATCATTGCGAGCATCCAGGCGACCGAAACCATAAAGATGTTGCTGGGTATTGGAAGGACGCTTACGGGACGCCTATTACAGGTTGACGCCACCAACATGTCGTTTCGCACCGTGACACTGCGTTCTGACCCCGAGTGCCCCATTTGCGCGGGGCGTGCGAACGAACGCGCCCCGAATCCAAGCCCGGCGGCCCACGCTTGATCATCACCCCGCAAGGACGTCCCGAGTTGATCGCCAGCGGTAATCGATACCACGCATCCCCCTTCCGTAACTCCCGCCAACGTCGTGCGACCGTTTACGCATGCGCTCGCTCAACGGCCTGACATGGGTGCGGGGCCCGGAACCTCATCGCCGTCTTACGATGAAGAACGCCGCGGCGCGACCCGCAATGCTCGCGAGAGACTGCGGCAACGTCTCGGCCCACCTTAACAATATAGCTCATCAAGCGACTTTAATCTTTTTATTTCATTAGCTTAGCGATAACGCGAAGGCTTGCCGATCGAGCGATACACCTACAGCTCCTCTGTCACCCAAGCTGCATAGGGACCACCGACTGCCCGGCGTTAATTTGCCTTTACAAATTTACCGCTAAGCCGATAAAATAGGCGGGTTTTTCACTTACATTTTCCAGCCCGATAAACTAATGACTAGAGGAGCATACATGCCAAGTGTTCGCATAAGAGAAAACGAACCATTTGAGGTTGCGTTGCGTCGGTTTAAACGTACGTGTGAGAAAGCAGGCGTTCTGTCTGAAACCCGTCGCCGAGAGTTCTATGAAAAGCCAACGGCCGTACGCAAGCGCAAAGCTGCCGCCGCGGTTAAACGGCACATGAAGAAGCAGTACCGAGAAGCTGTACACCGCCAGCGCTTGTATTAGTCCTCCCCTGGAATACCCCTAATAGCCCACCCAAACCGAACCGTTGAGAATATGACGACGACTGAACAGGCGCTAAAAGAGCGTCTTCAGAGTGATATGAAACAAGCCATGCGCGCAAAGGACAAAGCGCGCTTGGGCGCCATTCGCCTCATTCTGGCCGCAGTAAAGCAACGCGAAGTGGACGAGCGAATTGAACTGGACAATGGCCAGATCGTCGCCGTTCTAGACAAAATGGTCAAACAAAGACGAGACGCCATGGGTCAATACGAGTCGGCGGGACGAGAGGACCTGGCGGCGCAAGAACGCTACGAGATTTCTGTTATTCAAGATTACCTTCCTGCCTCACTCAGCGAAGAAGAATTGGAACGCCTCATCGCTGACGCCATATCCGAAACAAACGCATCGTCCCCCAGGGACATGGGAAAAGTAATGGGCATCCTTAAACCGAAAGTGCAAGGGCGTTGCGATTTAGGCGACGTGAGTAAGAACGTCAAATTTAAACTTACGTCCTTGTAGTCCGTCCGGAATCCCACCAAAGACCGCAAAACCGCGCTACGACGCAGACCTTGGCCATCCGGCCTGCCACCGGGGCTAACCCGCATTTTTCACCACCCGCAAACGTGCCGCGGAAACGGCTTATCTCGTGGTTAGCATGAGCAATTAAAGTACTGACCAAAACGGATTCTACGCATACAATCTAGGCATGGCCGAACGAATCCCGGAACAGTTTATAAGTGACCTTATGACACGTGTCGACATCGTCGAGGTTATCGACACACTCGTACCATTGCGCCGCGCCGGTAGTAACTTGGTTGCCCGCTGCCCTTTTCACGAAGAAAAGACACCCTCATTTACGGTTAGCCCGGAAAAGCAGTTCTATCACTGTTTCGGGTGCGGCGCCCATGGAACCGCCATTGGTTTTTTAATGAACTACGAACATTTAACTTTCATCGAGGCCGTTTATGACCTTGCCGCTCGAGCAGGGCTTCAGGTCCCCAAACACGGCAGCGAGCCGGGAACGGACCATGGCGCAGTCAAGGAACATTACGCACTGCTCGAACAGGTCAGTCATTACTACGAACGCGAATTACGAGAAAACCCGGAGGCGAAAAGTGCGGTAAATTACCTCAAACATCGAGGCCTTACGGGCGAAATAGCTAAACAGTTCAACATCGGCTTTGCGCCGTCCGGATGGGACAGTGTGTTACGTGCGTTCGCAACGACGCCCGCTCTTAAGCGTCAACTGGTGGAAACGGGGATCCTCATCGAGCGCGAAAACACACGCTGTTACGACCGTTTTCGTAACCGTATTATGTTTCCGATTCGCAACCAGCGCGGCCGTGTTATTGGTTTCGGCGGGCGTACACTTGGCGACGACACCGCGAAATACCTAAATTCACCCGACTCTGACGTATTTCACAAAGGGCACGAACTCTATGGCCTTTACGAAGCACGTCGACAGCATCAGCGACTGGAGCAACTCGTGGTGGTAGAAGGTTACATGGACGTTGTCGCCCTCGCACAATACGGCCTCACCTACAGCGTTGCGACGCTGGGTACCGCGGCCACACCGTTTCATTTAGAGCGTCTCTACCGCACCACATCAGAGGTCGTATTTTGCTTTGACGGGGATCCGGCGGGACGGGAAGCGGCATGGCGCGCGGCCCAACACGCTATGACCATGATGAAAGAGGGGCGGCAAGCCCGTTTTATGTTCCTTCCGGAGGGAGACGACCCCGATACGCTGATCCGCAGGGCGGGCCGGTCTCACTTTGAAGCGCATATCTCCAAGGCGATCCCCTTATCCACGTTCTTTTTTGAACGCCTCACCCAACAGACCGACACGACAAGCGTGGACGGTCGAGCCCGCTTGGTCGAGCTTGCCCGCCCAACACTTTCTAAGATGCCCGACGGGATCTTTAAGCATATGATGTTAAAAGAATTAGCGGAACATGCGGGAGTGGAGCTAACACCATTGACCAAGATTCTCGGCGGGCATAACGACCTAGGCAAAGCCAACCGTGCCCCCCCCACCCGCGGAAAAAAAAGCAGCGGACTCGGCTTATCCCCAGTGCGGCTGGCGATTGCGCTGTTGCTTCAGCATCCACGTCTCGCGGAAAAAGCTCAAAATATCGGAGGGTTAGATAGCTCAAGCATACCAGGAACAAAGCTGCTCACGGAGCTACTTGAAACTCTGAAGCAAAATCCCCATTTATCCACAGGGGCGATACTGGAACTCTGGAGGAATAAGGAAGAGGGGCGTCACCTGCTCAAACTCGCAAAATGGAATATCCTTACTCCGGAAGAGGGAATAAAAGCGGAATTTTTCGGATCTTTGAATATAATCAATAGTCTAATCAAAGAGCAACGGATGGAATCGCTGATAAGCAAGTCCCTAGATCAGTTAACGTCCGACGAACGTAGCGAACTCGCCGAACTCACGAAAGGTTTGGCAATAGGCAAAACGTACAGACATGAGAACCGTTAAACATCAATCTAACGCGGCACAAACCACGAGTCGCGGCTGGCCTTACGATGGGGTGCGTAGCTACTTATACGTATACTTAAGTTATTAGCCGCGCCTAAAAATTTAGAGTATAATGGGCGGTTGTTTTTTCCTTGAATTTTTCAGTCGAAATGGTTACTAGAGTCACGATGAATCAAGAACAGCAAAAAACACAATTAAAAGAATTGATCTCAAGAGGGAAGGAGCAAGGCTATCTCACCTATCGTGAGGTTAATGATCATCTACCAGATGATATCGTAGATCCAGAGCAGATTGAAGACATTATCAGTATGATCAATGACATGGGCATTACAGTCTATGAAATTGCTCCCGACGCTGACGCCATGCTGCTTGGTGATACCGTGGCCCCTGATGAAGACGCCGCGGAAGAAGCCGCCGCCGCATTAGCGACCGTTGACAGCGAGTTTGGCCGCACAACCGATCCCGTTCGTATGTATATGCGTGAGATGGGAACGGTTGAATTGCTTACTCGCGAAGGCGAAATCAAGATAGCGAAGCGTATTGAAGATGGCCTCAATCAGATGTTGTCTGCGCTGTCACATCATCCCGACGCCGTTAAACGACTTCTGGACGACTATGAGAAAGTGGTCACCGACGAATTAAGACTGACAGACGTTATACGCGGCTTTATAGATCAAGATGAAGGGGAGGAGCAGCCAACCGCGACGGAAAAAAATGCAGCCGCTGAAGAAGAAATCTCTGATGATGACGAATCCGTCGAAGAAAAAACCGGCCCAGATCCGGAAAAAGCCAGTGCTTGTTTCGGTCGCATCCGAGAATCCTTTGAAGCCACTCAACAAGCCACAGCCAAGCACGGGACGAGCCACGCGAAAACTATGAAGCTTCATCAAGACCTCACCGAAGCGTTCATGGAACTCAAGCTTGTTCCCGCGCTGATTGACCGGCTGATCCGTGACTTGCGCGGACTCGTTGATCGAATTCGTACCCACGAACGTGTGATTATGGACATTTGCGTTAATAAAGCGCATATGCCTCGGAAAGACTTTATCACCTCGTTTCCGGATAATGAGACCGACCTCAAATGGCTGGAAAAACAAATTAAGGCAAAACACAGCTATTCACCTATCTTGGAAAATTTTGCTGACGAGATCTTGAGGGCTCAAAACAAGCTGGTCGCGATCCAGAACCAAAGCGGTTTGACAATTAGCGAGATCAAAGACATCAACCGGAAGGTCTCCATTGGCGAGGCCAAGGCCCGCCGAGCGAAAAAGGAGATGGTAGAAGCCAACCTACGCTTGGTTATCTCTATCGCTAAGAAATACACCAACCGGGGACTGCAGTTTCTGGACCTTATCCAAGAAGGCAATATCGGACTAATGAAAGCGGTAGATAAGTTCGAATATCGCCGCGGCTACAAGTTCTCAACCTATGCGACCTGGTGGATACGTCAAGCAATTACGCGCTCTATCGCCGATCAAGCCAGAACAATCCGCATCCCTGTTCACATGATCGAGACAATCAACAAACTTAACCGCATATCTCGTCAGATGCTACAGGAAATGGGCCGCGAAGCGACACCGGAGGAACTTGCCAAGCGTATGGAAATGCCCGAAGACAAAGTGCGCAAAGTGCTAAAGATAGCCAAAGAGCCGATCTCTATGGAAACACCCATTGGGGATGATGAAGATTCACATCTCGGTGATTTCATAGAAGACACTAACGTGTTGTCACCCACTGATACCGCCACCTTTGAGGGGCTGAAGGAAGCAACACAGGCGGTTCTTGAAAGTCTAACCGCCCGGGAAGCGAAAGTGCTGCGAATGCGCTTCGGTATTGACATGAATACCGACCACACGCTAGAAGAAGTGGGCAAGCAGTTTGACGTTACCCGTGAACGAATTCGCCAAATCGAAGCGAAAGCACTGCGGAAACTACGCCATCCAAGCCGTTCGGAATCGCTTCGCAGTTTCCTCGACTAGCGAAAAACTGCCCATAGCGAAACGAATCAGTACGGTATATACTTGGTCGCCCAGCACACGCCGGGCGAAGCTGTTGCCTTTGATATACGCCTAGCGTTTAACCTCAAAGGGACGAATCAAGCACTAGACCTCGTAGGGCCTGTAGCTCAGTTGGTTAGAGCAGTGGACTCATAATCCATTGGTCGTAGGTTCGAGTCCTACCGGGCCCACCAGATAACATACGACCCAGTTGCGGTCATCACAATGGCACGGCTTA
>CALZJI010000491.1 GCA_945787615.1 uncultured Chromatiaceae bacterium
ATGAAAGAGGTGTATACGACGACGACCACCAAAGACATTGCTGAGAAACGGAATCTGATTGCTGCGGCCTTTGGCGATTCGATGACTGACACAGCGCCTCTGCAGAAACTAATTGCAAAGTACATTGATGCCGACATGATCGACGCCATTGCCCGGGAGCATAAAAGAGGCCGGCGCCTGTTCATCGGTACCCTAAACCTTGATGCCGGCCGTTCGGTAATCTGGAATATTGGCGCCATTGCGGCCAGTGACTATCGGCAAAAAATAACGTTGATACATGAATTACTCCGGGCGTCGGCAGCAATACCTGTTGCTTTCCCTCCTGTGATCATTTCCGTGGAAGCCGCGGGTAGGCAGTACGACGAATTGCATGTGGATGGCGGCACAGGTTCACAGGTGTTCGTCTACCCAGCAGCAATGGACTGGAAACAGATCACAAAGAAACTCAAGGTACAGGGAATACCTCAAGTCTACGTGATTCGAAACTCTTTTCTTGATCCGGATTATCAGGGTATTAAACGCAATGTCATGCCTATCGCATCGCGAACCATTGCTTCACTCATCAGGACGCAGGGTATCGGTGATCTCTACCAGATATATGCACTGTGCAAGCGCGACGGGAATAACTTCAACCTGGCCTACATTCCGTCGGACTTCACCGATGATCCGACCGAAAGCTTCGATCCGGTTTACA
>CALZJI010000492.1 GCA_945787615.1 uncultured Chromatiaceae bacterium
CGCGCTGATTGATCTTGTCCGAGGGACGATTGGGCACACCGGCTTCGAACCGACGATGCTCGAGCTAGAGATTACTGAAAGCGTGCTGATGCAAGATGATAGCACCACACGTAATAACATAAAGGCCTTAAAAGAATTAGGTGTGCGTTTCGCGATCGATGACTTTGGTACGGGTTACTCCTCGTTAAGCTACCTAAAACACTTACCGGTGAATTCGTTGAAAATCGACCAGTCCTTCGTACGCGATGTCACCAACGACAGCGACGACGCATCCATTGTGAGCGCCATCATCGCCATGGCCCGCAGCCTAAACCTCTCCGTCATTGCAGAAGGCGTAGAAACCAAAGCACAACTTAATTTTCTTCGCCAATGCGGTTGTGACATTTGGCAAGGATTTTTATTCGTTCAACCCATCCCACCTCATCAAATGAATTTCTATCAATCCTACTCGTCTGAACCTTGATTCAACGCGGCAACATGCGGCGGTTCGTTAGGGCCGCGGAAAATAATAATTATCCAAAAATTGCGTCGGATTTTTGCTCAGTTTCAAGGCGCGGCAAGTGGCGCATATTGGAATATGCAACACTTGCCGTAACGCAGAAGCTGAGTAAAAAGACAAGCAAGGTTGGATAATTATTTTTTTCCGCGGCCCTTATCTCCAATTTCGTGTATAACGAGCGCCCTTATAGTATTTTCACCCGGAAGTGATGCAGTGCGGATCGGGGCTACGTAAACCCGGGAGACGTGGCATAAACGAAATCCACAAGCGTTTTAAGGAACGCTCGCGCCTGACCAATACCGGCCATCGGCACCCTCTCGGCCTCATTTACGAGAAACCCGTATTCCGGAAGCTTCGTTGTGTAAATATTTCCTAGAACGTACGTGAAAAAACTCACCGCAGCTCTGGCGGGCCCGTAGTACGCTTTTAACACGCCGCAAGACTAAGTTTTAGCAATACAGGGAATGCCAGGGTCGCGTTCGCGGAATCCGAGCATCGTTGTAAC
>CALZJI010000493.1 GCA_945787615.1 uncultured Chromatiaceae bacterium
CGAGCCGCGCGATAAAGCGGGGGCGTATGCTATCCAAGGTTATGGAGCCATATTTATTACCAGGTTGGAAGGCAGTTACTCGGGAGTGATGGGTCTTCCTTTACAAGAAACCGCCGACCTTTTAGGTAGATTCGGGATCGTCGTATTATAGTTGCGGGCTACGGTATCTAGCCCGCAACTCTCCCCAGTACGGGCAACGACGTCTCTCGGAGGATTTTGCGATTGAGGATTGCTCAAAGATGGCCCGAAGACGGGATGCGAAAATCGTAAGTTATTTTTTCGCGAGCCCTAAATTCGACAGTATCCGCATTTTATCGTCTAGTCCTCCTGCTTAACTAAAATAAGACTGTTCAAGAAAGCGATAATATCGCGTTGCTCCGACGGATAAAGAGTTTCATAGTTGATTCGCGACGTGAACGCCTCGCCACCGTGCGCTAGGATCGCTTCAGTCAGAGTTGTGGCGCGACCGTCATGTAAGTACGGAGCCGTGCTGCCGACGCCCCATAGCTCCTTCGTCAACCAAGTCGCATTTCCGGTTCCAGCTTCGTCAATGCCTTCAGCAAGCGCTGGTCCCATATCATGACGTTTAAGATCGCTATAGAGCGGTATAATTGCGCTCCCATCGTAATCCGTCGGGAAGTTTCCAAGCCGCACTTCTTCACCGTCAATGACAAAAACGTTATCAGGTAGATCTTGCGTAATATCAAAGCGGATGGGATCTTCGGGATCCAAACCCGATTCTGTTGGGTCAAGACCAGAGGGAAAAAGCGTATCGCGATACAGCGGATGTTGGCTGGGTTCGCTAAATACGGGGTTTTCTACACTTAGCCGCGGCTGATGGCAATGGGTGCATCCGATATTCTGAAATCGTTGACGGCCGTGTTTAATCGCGGCGATTTCCTCCTCAGACAGATCAAGCATCCCTAACTCAACGAGTTCGAGCTTCGTAACGGGCCGCGGTTGTGCCGCGACATAAATGACCAATGCCGTTTGATCACCTACGCCAAACTCGTTAACGACACCGTCGAAGTCTCCGTCGTTATCAAAACCCACGAGCTCCACTGCCTGCATGCCTATTTCGTTGTGACTCGCGTCGCGATTGAATGTCCGCACAGAGGGAACCGTACCCTTCCACTGAAATGGCTTGACAATCAGGTCGGCGTCGATGCCTTGTAGATTCGAGGTATCGTCGTGCCCGTTACAGCGCACTGTCATGAAACCGAAGCTAACGCCCTTGGCCATCAGTTGCACATCCGTCGACCGACGCCGACGTTGACACGATTCCAGTCGCGCCTCCTCCCTTAAGGCGTGCAGCTGTGTGGTCATTTCCTCAGCTAACAGTTGTAACGCGCCCGATCCGAACATGTGTGGGGTATTCCTTTGAAGGAAAAAACGCGAATTGGCACGATGAAAGGGATCCCGCACAACGTTCACTCCCGCGGTGCCGGAACCCGTAGGAGGTTCGGTGTGACAAATATTACAGGCCTCGGCATTCGGGCCTGTCGTCCGCTTCGGCAAGTGGCTCGCCCAACCGCCGGGTTGTATCTGATCAGCACGGGGCACACGAGTAAAACGCCCTCCGTCACCAACATTGGCACCAACACCATCAAACGAGTTGAATCGGGTTTCGAATAACTCATCACCGCATTCAAATGCTGCAATGAAGCGCGTTTGCGAATCCGCAATTGTATTTAACTGATACTGGTCGCAATGTTCGATATTTCCGATTTCGGTACCTACTGGAACGTCTTCGCGTTCAGTTGTACCTTGGGCGGTGGTCGCAACCCCTAACCCAA
>CALZJI010000494.1 GCA_945787615.1 uncultured Chromatiaceae bacterium
AGCAGCATTGCGATAACACGTGGTAGTCACGCTGCGCCTAGGGCTCACGTCAAAATTATTCACATTTTGGACATCGATCCATCTCGCCTGGCTGCGTTGCCTACATGGACTTAGGTAAGGGCTCGCGAAATAATAACTTACGATTTTCGCATCCCATCTTCGGGCCATCTTTGAACAATCCTCAATCGCAAAAACCTCGAATTAGCCGGGCTAGTCCTGCGGTTTTGCTCAATCGGATTGTCCTAATCTGACCCAAATCTGGGCGCGAAAAATACGAAGTTATTTTTTCGCGAGCCCTTAGTCGTTTAAGGCTCCCCCGCAACTGCTACCTTGCCCTGCGGTACAGCCATAACAATGATCTTTAATCACAACAGGGTTATTTTCAAGGTCACGACCAACAATATTTTTGATGTGCGTGCGGGGTTTGCCACTGAGCCGTAACGGTAGGCCGAGCATCTGGTTGAAATCGCAATCGTAGAGGTAACCCTGCCAGTCTACGCTAAGTAATGATCGGCACATAACGCCTTCCAAGTTGGTTTCGTGATACGAATCTTTTAGCAGGCGCATGTAGTCGTCGAATTGCCCTTTGGAGATCAAGGTACTGCCAAAACGTTGAATGGGCATGTTGGTAATGGTGAACAGGTGGCTAAAGACGACCCCGTACTCCTCGGCTAAGTGTTCCTTGTACGCTTGTTCCAATTGCTGTTGAGGCGGTGGCAGCGATGGGCCTTGCGGGTTGTAGACCAGATTTAGTACCAATCCTGAATCCGGTATGCCGTATCCAAGTGAGTTGAGTCGCTTAAGGCCGCGAATACTGGCGCCAAATACGCCCTTACCCCGTTGTTTATCGACATTGTATTGCAAGTAGCACGGCAGTGAAGCGATCACCTCGACGTTATTTTCCGCGAGAAACTCGGCCAAATCGTGCTGGCCGGGTTCTTCTAGGATCGTAAGATTACACCGATCCATGACATGGATACCTATCCCTGTTGCTTGCTCTACTAGATGTCGAAAATGAGGGTTGAGCTCCGGGGCGCCGCCCGTAACATCCAAGTTGTTTAATTCCGGAGAGTGTTTTAGGTAATCCAGCACCGCTTGTATGTTTTCCAGAGACATCACTTCAGTCCGTTTAGGGCTCGCGTTAACATGGCAATGAACGCACTGTTGATTGCAGCGATACCCAAGATTGACCTGAAGGGTCTCTATCCGGCCTCGTCGTAACGGTGGGAAATCTGTGACTTCAAGTAGCGGTAGCGTTGCACGCATTGACGATCTCTTCCTATTATTCCTGAACACCTTAGTAAGAAATGTACTTTACCTGAGCGCTTGCCATAAGCCAACCTATACGGGTATCCGCTATCTATGCCCACGGAGAGCAGGTGGCGGCACGCTCCAACCCACGCGCCAGAGTCGGTTCGCCATCAGAAAACCTCAAACTCCAACGCGCACATTATTCCCCCTCTTCAGTTCTTGTTCGCGAGCGGAAAACGGTTATAAAGACAGATAATCTGTGCGTGTTACATTTCACAAAGAATCGTACGATTATTTTCGGCTGCCGACCAATACCTCTGCGACCGAGCGATGGCCACTAACAGGTTTGTCGCGATAATTACCCAAACCTTACATTGACGCAAGCGCCTACGCACCGTGTGGTGTTGTCGTGGTTTCGCTGGAGAGCCAGCATCGCAGGATCTCTTTAACTGATTGTTTTAATGAAGAAATAGACATCGGTTGTGGTCTGTGAGGCGCGTTTGGCCAACGCCCGGTGGTGTCGTGATTCCGTTATCGGTGATGCGGAATAGTTGGCTTAGCGGCCGGCCAAGCCGGACTTTAAAAACCGGGCGAACATGTCGCTATGAATTCAGAAGGATACGCTAACCGTTGTGCCGCGAGGCGCCATTGTCACTGTGCCAGACTGCGGGGCTACGTAACGAGACGGCCAAATTGACAGAAGGGCGTTGTTTTATGTGTTCTAGGGGCCACGGAAAAAAATAATTATCCAACCTTGCTTGTCTTTTTACTCAGCTTCCGCGTTACGGCAAGTGTTGCATATTCCAATATGCGGCACGTGCCGCGCATTGAATATGATCAAAAATCAGACGCACTTTTTGTATAGTGATTACTCAAGTTTCTGGGTTTACATTTCCAAATATTGTCACCTAAGCCACTCAATAGCTGGGAATTAGTAGCCCGGATGGTCTTTGGAAATGCGTA
>CALZJI010000495.1 GCA_945787615.1 uncultured Chromatiaceae bacterium
GAAACCGAGTTAGCGCCTACGGTGTGGGTGGCAGGGAGCGTTATAAGCCGAAACGATGCCCAAGTACCCGCGGAGGTTGATGGACGATTGGTGTGGGTCGTTGAAGTGGGAACCCACGTTAAAAATGGTGCTGATCTCGCCAAGATCGACAATACCCTAACGACCTTGGAGTTAGCTGAATTCGAAGCGGAAGTCGAACGGGTAGGCGCGCGTATACGTTTTTTAGAGCAGGAGGTGGCACGTCTACAGCGGTTGGCTAAGCGTAATAACGCGGCGCAAACATTGCTCGAAGAGACCATAGCGAATCGCGATACCGCACGCGGCGAGCGCGCTGTGGCTCTGGCGAGATTAGCACAAGCAAGGGTACGTCTTGAGCGTAGCGCGGTTAAAGCGCCTTTCGACGGTACCGTTGTTGAACGCCGTGCTCGGCCTGGCGAGTGGGTGGATAGTGGCAATGCGGTTGTGCGCTTGGTCGACCCGAACGCCGTCGAGGTTCAAGCGCGTGTTCCTATTGCGTCGATGCCTTTTCTCCGGCGCGGTGTGAATGTTCGCATAAAAGTAGAGGACAACGTCGTGAGCGCTACAACTCGATCCCTCGTTCCGATCGGCGATGCACAATCCCGATTGCTGGATTTACGGTTGGATTTTGACGAGCCGTCTTGGCCCGTTGGCCAGACCGTACGTGTGGCGGTGCCGACGGCTGCGGCGCGAACCGTGTTGGCTGTGCCTCGCGACGCCTTGGTGTTGCGTCGTACGGGCGCCGCGGTATTCAAGATTGGGCCGGACGACACGGCGCAGCGTGTAGAGGTGATCACGGGTATCGCCAGTGGCTCGTTGATCGAGATTAAGGGTGACATCCAAACAGGCGATAGGATTGTTATTCGCGGGGGCGAGCGCATGCGACCGGGGCAAAAGGTTGCAGTTGTAACGACTAGTAACGAGTCATGACATTAACGCGTATTTCCCTTGGTAATCCGGTCGGCGTTGTGGTCGCCGTGCTGTTGGTGCTGATTTTCGGCGCTATCGGGTTATCACGTTTACCCATTCAGCTCACACCGGAGGTGACGGAACCAGAGATTACTGTGACAACCGATTGGCGCGCCGCCGCCCCGGAGGAGGTGGAGGCGGAAATCGTAGAACCGCAAGAAGATGTGTTGCGGGGATTGCCGGGATTGGTCGAAATCCAGTCGAAAGCGCAGCGTGGTCGCGGTGAGATAGCGCTAACATTTGCCGTGGGCACGAACAAGGAGCGGGCGCTATTGGAGGTCATGAATCGCTTGAACCGGGTGCCCCGCTACCCAGCCGATACTGACGAGCCGGTGCTAAGCACCATCGGGGGCAACAGTCGTGCGATTGCCTGGTTCATTCTGAAGCCACTGCCTGGAAACGACCGCGATATTGCCAGCTATCAGGACTATATCGAGGAGGTCGTCCAAACCCGTTTCGAGCGCGTCCCCGGCGTGGCGATGTCGGAAGTGCGGGGCGGACGCGAGAGGGAAGTGCGCATAACTTTTGACCCCTATAAAGCGGCAGAGTTGGGCGTGCAGTTGCCCGTGGCTGCGCAGTTGGCGGGTGGCGCAGAGGACGTTTCGGGCGGATTCGCTGATGTGGGTAAACGGCGCTACACGGTTCGCTATACGGGAGCGTACGCTGTTGAGGAGTTAGCTGACTTAGTCATCGATTGGCGCCAAGGAAATCCTGTGCTACTGCGAGATGTCGCGGAGGTGGAGGTACGTTTGCAGGATAAAGCCAGCTTCGTTATTCAAAACGGTTCTGTATCCATGGCCACGAATGCCCATCGGGAGACGGGCGTTAATGTTCTTGAAGTGATGGCGGGTTTGCGCGAGGCCGCTGCTGAATTAGGCGAGGGGCCCCTAAAACGTGCTGGCTTGTCCATTGAACAAGTCTACGATGAAACGATTTATATTGACCGTTCCATTGTGATGGTTCGGAACAACCTTGCGCTCGGTATCGCGCTGGCGATCGCCGTACTTTGGTGGTTTTTACGTCACTTCCGTTCGACCCTCATGGTGGCGCTCGCCATTCCTTTGTGTATTGTGCCGAGCTTCATAGTGTTAGATGCCGCGGGACGAAGCCTTAATGTCATTTCGCTTGCGGGCCTGGCGTTTGCGGTAGGCATGGTTTTAGATGCCGCGATAGTGGTGTTGGAGAATATCGTGCGCCGCCGAGAGGAGGGTGAAGAGAGTCGTGAAGCCGCGCAGAAGGGCACGACGCAGGTCTGGGGTGCATTGCTTGCATCGACCGCAACAACCGTAGCGATTTTTCTCCCTATCGTGTTTCTTGAAGACGAAGCAGGGCAGTTGTTTGCGGACCTCGCCTTAACCATCGCCGCAGCAATTGTCTTCTCGCTGCTGGTTGCTGTCACCGTGTTGCCGACGGCTGCTGGTCAATGGTTAAAGACGGGTGCATTGAGCGATCCTCATCGCCACTGGTGGGATGGGATGAGCCGCGGCATCATGTGGTTGACGGCGACGCCGTTGCGGCGGATAGCATGGATCATGGGCTTGACGAGTATTTCTATTCCGCTCGCGATATATTTGTTTCCAAGCCCGAACTATCTGCCCGAGGGTAATCGCAATCTCGTCTTTGCCTTCATCTTGCCGCCGCCCGGTAGCAACATCGAAACGCTCGAAAGGGAAATGGGGCAAGTGATTGCTGAACGTATGCAGCCGTATGTCGATGGTGTAAAAGAGCCGCAGGTTAAGAACTACTTCTTCGTGGCATTTAGTCGTGGCGTCTTTATGGGGGCGCGGACGGTCGAACCCGAGCAAACCGATAAATTAGTGCCACTTATCAACGGCGTGATCCGCGGATTCCCCGACACCATTGCCTTTGCCAAGCGCTCTTCATTGTTTGGCGGATTCGGAGAAGGTAAGACCATCAATGTCGATATACAAGGTCGAAACGTCTCCTCCCTACTGCAGGCGGCGCAGGTTGGATTTGGCTTAATTCGGAGTACGATACCCGGTTCGTCAGTGAGACCGTTTCCCGGGTTGGACCTTTCTGAGCCAGAACTCCAACTTTCACCGAAAGAGCGCGAGATCGCCGAAGCGGGTTGGAATCGCCAAACCATGGCGGGCATTATTCGCGCCTTGGGCGATGGTTTGTTTATCGGCGACTATTTTGACGGTGAGGAGCGTTTAGATGTGATTTTGCGCGCCGAGCCTTGGGAGACGCCGGAGGATTTGGTGGCCATTCCGGTGGCAACACCCAATGCGGGAATTCAGCCCTTAAGCCAATTGGTCCAACTAAAGCGTACTGCAGGGCCTAATGAATTACGCCGTATCGATCGGCGGCGGACCATCACGCTTCAAGTCACGGTACCCGACGGTGTCGCGTTAAGCGAAGCGTTGGAGATCCTTCGCGCAAAAGTTGAACCGAAAATCGTGGAATTGTTGCCCGAGGATGGCGAAATACACTACACGGGTACGGCCAGCAAGCTCGATGTCGCCTTAGAGAATATGTTGGGAACATTCGTGCTTGCCATCGCCATTTTGTATCTGCTGATTAGCGCGCTGTTTCGGTCTTTTCGAGACAGCTTGCTCGTGCTTATGACCATTCCGCTTGCAGCGGTTGGGGGAGTTATTGCCATACAGTTAATCGGGCTCTCCGTGGATCTATTGACGATGATCGGTTTCGTGATTCTACTTGGTCTCGTCGTCAATAATGCCATTCTTCTAGTGCATCAAACCCGTGCCGCCGAACGCGAAGGTGTGGCCCGTAGGGAGGCAGTGGGACAAGCCGTTAGGCTTCGCTTGCGGCCTATTTTGATGAGCACCTTGACCAGTATTTTTGGTATGCTGCCATTGCTGGTCGTACAGGGCGCGGGAACGGAGCTGTACCGCGGGCTAGCGGCTGTTATTGTTGGCGGTATGAGCGTTAGTACGGTTTTTACCTTGCTTCTATTGCCCAGCCTGTTACGTATCGGCGAGGGTAGCGGTTCGCGCCGCGTTTTCCTTGAAACCGGCGCTGGACGCGACCCGGCAGTAACCGGCTGATGCGAGATTCTGACTCGGAGAATCGGACAACCGAGGGGTGCGGCGGGTCAAGGTTTTGAGACGAAATAGAACTATTTATTAGAGAATCGGATACCGGACTTCGAGGTTCTTTTACTTGGGTATAATGAGCGAAAGGCGCCTAGGTGTCCAAAAGAAGCGTTAGAGACCACAACAGCAGTACCCCTATTGCGTTGTGATCTCTAACCCCATCTTCGGCGTTCCGACGCGTTGGAAACGTTCCGTCATATGGTGATGAGGAGGCAGAAAAATATGACGGCGGCTTCTCGTTCCCACATCACCGGCGCGCCCTACCTGTACGCTTCCCCCACAACCGTTGTAGCGGCGAGTGAACCGCGCACATCACTAAGTATATACCGCAATAAGCCTACGTCAAACCCATAGTGAAAATGTAAGTTTAGGGATTCGCTCGTGCTGACCTGTTTGCGCCTGGCGATGCTGCCTCAGGCGATATCGCAAAAAGGTATCAATAAAGGGCGTCTCCGCTTGCAAGCGAGTCGTCAATTCTAAGCCGTGCCATTGTGATGACCGCAACTGGGTCGTATGTTATCTGGTGGGCCCGGTAGGACTCGAACCTACGACCAATGGATTATGAGTCCACTGCTCTAACCAACTGAGCTACAGGCCC
>CALZJI010000496.1 GCA_945787615.1 uncultured Chromatiaceae bacterium
GAAGATCGCTTTTGTAAACGATGGTTTGATTCTCTAGCCAGATGCCTCTCATATTTTCAGAATAAGACAGGAAGGGTGAATGTGCAATAATCGGCGTTTACGCAACGGTCTCAGCGCTTGACTGTGCCGCGGCAAACGAAGGTTAGGCCATGGGCAGGTACAGGTATAGTCGCGTCCATCCTAATCCCCCGTGCTGCATGCAATAATACAGCATATCTACAATACAGCATATCTACGGTCCTTTAGCGTGCCTCGCCTGGCGCTGGGCGATCTTGGACGTGTCAGTCCCTCCTTTTATCTCTTGACCACGTTGTAGCCGGTCCGGGGCAAAACGCGGATGACCTTTTAGACCTGATGTTTGGTAATCATTCAAGAGTGCCTGGAGTGCACTATCCGTGTCGGCGGCCAAGCACGCCTTCAGACCCTCATATAACAGCTCAAACAATCGTGGCAACGCGATTTTATGGGTTTGACCGGTCACGTCGAACAGCCAATCGCTTAGTGCCATAAAACGTTCAAACGGATTGTCAGCCAAGATAACCGCTTTGGTAGAGGTAAACCTGCCTGAGTTTGCAACCATGTCCCAATACCGAGCGAAGCGCGTTAAGCGCTGCATCGTAGTGAAATCGATGCGGTCGGTACACAGAACGTTATACGGTGGGAACGGATTGTACGTTAATTTGAATTCATCGGTGTGCCGGATGATGGGTGTACCGCGTAGCCGTTTAAGTATACCGACTTGAATTTCGTGAGGGTTTAATTCTACAAGCCGGTTAAAGCCCCGGGCGAAGCTCTCCATGTCTTCGCCCGGCAGGCCGGCAATTAAGTCAGCGTGAATGTGGGCATTGGAGGCGTTGCGGACCCAACGCAGATTGTCTTCGCTCTTGGTGTTGTTTTGTTTTCGGCTGATCAGCGTTTGGACCGCTGGATTAAAGCTTTGAATGCCAATTTCAAATTGTAAAGAACCCGCGGGAAATTTCTTGATGACCGTTTTCAACTTTTCGGGCAAATGATCGGGTATGAGTTCGAAGTGCAGGAACAGCGGTTCATCCATGCGTTGCAAAAAGAACTCCAAGATACGGATGCTAGTGTCAACTTTTAAGTTAAATGTACGGTCAACAAATTTAAAATGACGCGCACCTCTTTCATGGAGCCGCTGCATCTGTTGAAGAAACCCATCGAGATCGAAGGCCCAGGCGGTTTTATCCAACGCCGACAGGCAAAATTCGCATTTAAAAGGGCAGCCTCGCGACGCTTCAACGTAAATAATGCGGTTGGCGATGTCCTCATCCGTATACAATCCATAGGGTAATGCCAGTTCCGTGACAGGGACCATTGGTGATTCTATAATTTTTGTCGGCGGTCGATCACGTGCGAGAATACGCCGGCACAGTCGGGCAAAGCTTTTGTCGGCAGCGCCTGTGACGAGAAAATCGGCGTGGCCAACGATTTCCTGTTGTTCCCACTCATAACTCACTTCCGGCCCGCCTAAAACAACCGTGACATGAGGCGCGAGGCGTTTTATCAATCCTACCACCTCGGTAGTCTGTGCCACGTTCCAGATATAAACGCCGAAACCAATGATTGTCGGCTGGTGTCCTAAGAGCCGTTCCACGATATCGATGGGACGAGTATCGATGTTAAACTCCAGCAATTGCGTGTCGCGTTGCAGTTCACCCATGTTGGCCATGAGGTAACGCAAGCCAAGGGCGCTATGAATATAGCGCGCGTTAAGTGTACTCAGAACAATTGCGCTCATAGACCTGTGCTATCTAGAACAAACATGAGGGTTACGGACCTTCGCTCGCGCGATCTATTGGGTAAGTTTTTTCTTGACGCTTCTATTGAGTGCCCGCGAGACGGTCACAAAACCAAATGTAGCGGTCACGAAACTCGCCGAGCCGTAACCGAATCGACAGTCGAGGGATACGCCGTGAATCCCCGGTTTACGGTGACTGACGGTGCCGTCCGCTTTGGGGTACAACGGTTGCTGACTAGAGAACACGCATTCAACGCCAAAGCTGCGTTTCGGGTTTTTTGAAAAACCGTAATCTTTGCGCAGTTTCCCTCTGACTTTGGCGGCTAGGGGATCGTTGTAGGTGCGGCTAAGGTCGGCCACTTTGATCATGGCCGGATCGTTCAAGCCGCCGGCACCACCTGTTGTCACCAACGGTATTTTGTTGCGTTTACAATGGGCAATCATCGCCGATTTAAACTTAATGCTATCGATAGCGTCGATGACATAATCGTAGTCGCGGGAGATAGAAAGGTAATCGCCAATGGTCCGGAGGGTTAAGAAGTCGTCGACGGGGTGGCATGTGCAGTCGGGATTGATCTCGGTGACGCGCTCGACCATGACTTCGTATTTCTTTCGCTCCACGTCCTTCGTCAATGTATGAAGCTGCCTGTTTATATTAGAAAGGCGGACAACGTCGAAGTCAATTAACGTCATGTTACCCACACCCGTTCGCGCCAGCGCTTCCACGGCCCATGACCCCACGCCGCCGAGTCCGACGACACAAATGTGCAGTTCCTTGATGACCTCTTGGGCGGCGGTGCCGTACAAGCGCTGAATGCCGGCAAAGCGTGTGCTGTAGTCGGTGGTGGTCATGGTGGGCGTCAATGTCAGTTAGATCAGCTTAGCTTAAGTATTTCCAGAGCATTTTGCGTAGTTTGTTTCGCTACGGTAGCGGGTTCTTCACCACGCACGCCTGCCAGGGCGGTTAGGCACTCCGGTAGATATTCCGGGCTATTGCGCTCCCCGCGGTGGCTCGCGACGGTCATGTCTGGCGCGTCCGTTTCCAATACGATGGCCGTTAACGGAATGTCGCGGGCCAAACGCCGTAATTTTCTAGAACGCTCGTAGGTTAACATGCCACCAAAGCCGAGCTTAAACCCCAAATCGATGTAGTGATGGGCCTGTTGAAGGCTGCCGTTGAAGGCGTGGCAAATGCCCCCGTGTACGGTGATCCGGCGAAGCGTTGCGATGATTTGGTCATGGGCCTTGCGAACGTGTAATATTACCGGGAGAGCAGCGCGTTGGGCAATGTCCAGTTGTTGTTCGAGTAGGAATTGTTGGCGGTTTTTAGATAGACTTTCGACATAGTAGTCCAGGCCAATTTCACCCACGGCGAGGGGCCGATGGCGAACCACTCGCTCTTCGAGTTCAACGAGGTCCTTATCTCGGTGTTGGTCGAGGTAGATGGGGTGCAACCCTAACGCCGGATATAAACCTTGTTCTCGATGGCACATGGTGATTAATCCATCCCAGCCGGCTGCGTGGATTCCAGGGACAACGATGCGATTGACACCGTGTTGGCGGCAACGGGCGAGAATCTGGTCGCGGTCGATGTCAAAATCGGCTACGTCGAGATGGCAGTGGGTATCGACTAATTCCATAGTTATAAAGTCTATCGACTATCTCTTGGCGGCTAAACCGAATTATACCCATTGCCCCACGTTTTGCTGGCGCTAGCCCCGCTCTCTCACCGGCGATCGTCGCGAGGGCGGAGTAGAGCGGCCGTTGAGGGCGGCGGGTGAAAGTGGATTGGTTCCATCATATAATTGTCGGGCAGCCTGGTGTTGAATAGGGCATTCAGGCTGGTTCTAACGCATTGTTATTATGGGTATATTTTTTTCGAACGACACCTTAGCTATGCCAAAAGCCGTGGAAGACAACGAGACGGATAAGCTTGACCCAAAGTGGGGCGAGCCCTCGTCCATGCACGACCCTTACATTCTGTCACAATTCGAGGCGCGGCCGACCGATGTGTTAATCACCACCGCGCCGAAAGCGGGAACGACGTGGATGCAGCAGATCCTCTATCAACTCCGCAGCGGCGGCGATGATAGCTTTAACGCTATCGACGAGGTGATACCGTGGCTGGAGCGTCCTCGTCAAGGGAGAACTTCGCGGGACTTGTTGCTCGAATACGAGGCGATACCGGATCCCCGCGTTTTCAAAACGCACTGCACGTATACGCAAACGCCGGGCGTGACGGTGGTGCGCATTATTCTCAGTTCCCGCGATCCTCGCGACTGCTGTGTCAGTTTCTATCATCATGTCATGGATATGACCGACGAGGCCCGCGAGCGGGTTGGCGCCCCAGCTCCGCAGTCGTTTGACGAGTACTTTGAGAAATGGATGAGCTTCGGCGCTTGGTATCGAAATGTACAAAGTTGGTGGCCTTACCACAGCGATCCCAACGTGCTGTGGCTCCGTTATGAAGACATGAAAAACGATTTGCCCCACGTTATTGAGCGAATTTTGCGGTTTCTTGGGTGGTCCCTGACGGTGGAGCAGCGGATCCGTGTGCTCGAGTATTGCTCGTTCCCGTGGATGAAAGCCAATGCGCATAAGTTCACGCGCTTATCGGATATGCAGCGGCCCATCTTTAAGCCTGGCGGATTTATTCGCAAAGGCCAGATCGGTGATTACAAAACGTTACTCTCAATTTCGCAAGAAAAGGCGATTTTCGATAGAGCGCGCGAGACGCTTGAGCCGTCATGCCTCGAATTTCTTGGCATCCCCCTATAGGTTCACACGTCGAGTGCCTATCGTAGGTTATCCCCTAATCGGCGTTGCGAAGAGATGGCGGCACGTCCGGTAGGTGGTCAATTTTTTACTTTTTCAAGCAAGGATTAAGGCACAATGAACGAGGCGACACGCCCAAGTAACTTCATCAGGCAAATTATAGACGCCGACATTGAGGCAAACAAATACGGCGGCCGAATTGCCACGCGGTTTCCTCCCGAGCCGAATGGCTACTTACATATAGGGCATGCAAAATCGATTTGCCTGAACTTTGGCATAGCTGAAGACTATAAAGGAAGCTGTAACTTACGCTTCGACGATACCAACCCTCATAAGGAAAATATAGAGTATGTAAAAGCCATCCAACGTGATGTGCGTTGGCTTGGCTACGACTGGCAAGAGCGGCTCTATTTTGCCTCGGATTATTTCGAACAACTCTATGAATTTGCCGTACAGTTAATCAACAAAGGCAAAGCCTACGTCTGCGACCTGAGTGCCGATGAGATTCGCGACTACCGCGGTACGCTGACCGAACCGGGTAAAAATAGCCCCTATCGAGACCGCACATTCGAAGAAAATCTAGAGTTATTCGCGCGTATGCGCGCGGGCGAGTTTCCCGACGGATCTAAAGTGTTGCGCGCCAAGATTGATATGGCCTCACCCAATATCAATATGCGCGATCCTACCCTCTACCGAATACGTCACGGCGTTATCCACCACCAGACGGGCCAGGAATGGCGGATTTATCCCATGTACGACTTTACCCATTGTCTATCCGACGCCATTGAAGGGATTACCCATTCCATTTGCACGCTGGAGTTCGAGGATCATAGGCCGCTGTACGATTGGTTCTTGGATGAGCTCGAAACGTCGTGTCATCCCCGACAAATAGAATTCTCGCGATTAACCTTGCAGTACACAGTAACCAGCAAACGGAAACTCAACGCGTTGGTGGATGATGGATACGTGGAAGGCTGGGATGATCCTCGAATGCCTACTATCGCGGGGATGCGCCGGCGCGGTTATACGGCGGCGTCCATCCGGGATTTTTGTCATCGCATCGGGGTAACGAAGGCGGATAATATCGTTGAGATGGGTGTGCTCGAGAACTGCGTGCGAGAAGATTTGAATACTCATGCGCCGCGACGGATGGCGGTTCTACATCCATTGAAAGTCGTAATCGAGAACTATCCCGAGGGTCAAGCGGAAGAACTTGAGGCGGCCAATCACCCGCAAAATGAGTCGTTGGGGCGCCGCAAGCTTCCGTTCTCGCGAGAAGTGTACATCGATCAACATGATTTCTTGGAGGACCCTCCAAAGAAATTTAAACGTCTCGTGCCGGGTGGTGAGGTGCGATTGCGCAACGCCTACGTGATCCGCTGTAATGAAGTCATCAAGAACGGGCAAGGGGAGATTGTTAAGCTTCGTTGCAGTTACGATCCGGCGACCTTAGGGGCGAATCCGGAAGGACGAAAAGTGAAGGGCGTGATTCACTGGGTATCAGCACCGCACGCCATCGAAGTAGAGGTACGGCTCTATGATCGCTTGTTTAATCATCCGAATCCAGACGCCGCAAAGGATGGCCGCGATTACAAAGAGCACCTTAACCCAGATTCTCTGCGGATGCTTACGCGCAGTTACGTGGAGCCCAGTTTGGTCAGCGCACGTGTAGGCGACGCTTTTCAGTTCGAGCGGGAGGGTTATTTCTGCGTCGATTCGACGCACTTGGATGGCGATAAGCCCGTCTTCAATCGCACTGTGACGCTGCGCGATACCTGGGCAAAAATAGAAAAACTACACAGCACGGGTTAAACTCGAAACCTTAGCAGAAGGGGGCTCCCGCGATCGCTTAGGGCTCGCGTCAAAATTAATTCACATTTTGGGCGCTGAGGCGCTCGCCTGGCAAGGCGTAAGAACGCCGGAATATAACTATCATTCAAGTTTTTGCAAAGCTACCGCGTCCTCGATTGCCGTTCCCGACGCAATTCTACCTCCTGCGTCCCTGCAGTCGTGCTCTCGCCCCTTACCTACGTCCATGTAGGCAACGCAGCCAGGCGAGATGTATCGACGTCCAAAATGTGAATTAATTTTGACGCGAGTCCTAAGGGCCACGGAAAATAATAATTACCCAAAGATTGCGCCGGATTTTGGCTCGGTTTTAAGGCGCGGCAAGGGGCGCATAATTGCTTTATGTAACCCTTGCCGCAACACGGAAGCTGGGCCAAAAGACAAGCAAGATTGGATGATTATTTGTTGCCGCGGCCCTTATGTCGATCGAAGCGTTGCGCCACCGCCTTGCGAGCACGCAGGAATTTTACGACTTGGGAATTTGTATATGACAGATCAAGATTCGGCAGAAATTGAAGTATTACCGGGTGACAACGAGAAAGTGTCAAAAGCAGCGGATTTGGCCGTTCCAAAAGATATTCTGCCGTCGGCACTTTATCTACTTCCGCTTCGGGAACGACCATTTTTTCCGTCTCAGGCGCTCCCTCTGTTGTTGAATGAATCGCCTTGGCTTGAAACAATCCAGGAAATCGAAAAAACGGCCCACAAGATGGCTGGGCTAATATTAACCAAAGCGGAAGCCGCTGATCAACCCAGGCGGGAAGATTTTTTCGAAGTGGGCAGTGTTGTGCGCGTTCACCACCCCGCACGTGAAGAAAAGAAAATTCAATTTATAGCGGAGGGCATGGCGCGTTTTCGTATCGTTAAGTGGTTGTCGACACAACCACCCTATCTGGCGCAAGTTGAATACCCAAAGGAGCCGGAAAGGACCAATGGCGATGAGGAATTACGAGCCTATGCCTTGGCGGTGATCAATACCATCAAAGAGCTTATTCCGCTTAATCCTCTTTATAGTGAAGAGTTAAAGTATTTTTTTAGTCGTTTTAGTCCCAACGAGCCGTCGCCGTTGGTGGATTTTGCTGCAAGTTTGACCAGCGCCTCAACCGAGGAACTCCAGGAGGTGCTGGAAATTATCGATCTTCGTCGCCGTATGAAAAAGGTCTTGGTGATGTTGAAACAGGAATTGGAGGTCGCCAAGCTGCAGGCTAAGATCCACCGGCAGGTGGAAGAAAAAATCACCGAACAACAACGGCGGTTCTTTTTGCGTGAACAATTGAAGGCGATTCAAAAAGAGTTGGGTATTGCCAAAGACGATCGCACCGCCGACATCGAGCGCTTCAGAAGTAGACTCGATGGTTTAACGATTCCTGAACAGGCGCAGTCGCGTATTGACGAAGAGCTGGATAAATTGGCGATGTTAGAGACGGGCTCGCCAGAATACGCAGTTACACGGAACTACCTTGATTGGATGACGGTGTTGCCGTGGGGCGTGTATTCGAAGGACAAATTGAACCTCAAACGCGCTCGCAGGATTCTCGACGAGGACCACGACGGTCTCGACGACGTTAAGCAGCGTATTGTGGAATTTCTAGCCGTTGGCGCATTAAAGGGCGAGATTGCGGGCTCCATACTGTTGCTGGTGGGTCCGCCGGGTGTCGGTAAGACCTCTGTAGGGCGTTCCATCGCCCGTACCCTGGGGCGTCGATTTTACCGTTTCTCTGTCGGGGGTATGCGCGACGAAGCAGAGATAAAAGGGCATCGTCGCACCTATGTTGGCGCAATGCCTGGTAAGTTTTTACAGGCTATTAAGGAGTGCACTGTAGCGAATCCTGTCATCATGTTGGACGAGATAGATAAAATCGGTACTTCGTACCAGGGTGATCCTGCCTCGGCCCTACTGGAGGTGCTCGACCCTGAGCAAAACAGCGATTTCTTGGACCACTATCTGGACTCGCGCTTCGACTTGTCAAAAGTATTGTTTGTTTGTACGGCGAATCAACTGGACACCATTCCTCGGCCTCTATTGGATCGCATGGAGGTCATCCGGTTAGGCGGTTACATCGCTGAGGAGAAGGTCGACATTGCTAAACATCACCTATGGCCAAAACAACTGGAAAAAGTAGGATTAAAGCCGAGTCAGATTAAGCTCTCTGATGCCGCGTTGCGGCATTTGATTGAAGGCTACGCTCGCGAGGCCGGTGTGCGTAACCTGGACAAGCAGTTGGGGCGTATTGTTCGCAAGGGCGTTGTACGGCTCGTGAACGGAAAAACAAAGAGAATCAACGTATCGGTGAAGACGTTGGAAGAGTTTTTGGGTAAGCCCGTATTTCAGAAAGAGCGGCCGATTTCCGGGGTCGGAGTGGTGGCTGGCTTGGCTTGGACGGCGCTTGGCGGCGTGATGCTCGCCGTCGAGGCGAGCCGGATAAAGACGACCCGGCCAGGTTTCAAATACACTGGGCAACTCGGAAGCGTCATGAAAGAGTCGGCGGAAATCGCCTACAGTTACCTCGCCGCCAACCTTAAATCTTTCGGTGGAGACGACGATGTATTCTCGGGGTCAACGGTTCACTTGCACGTGCCGGAGGGCGCGACACCGAAAGATGGGCCAAGTGCGGGGATTACGATGGCGAGCGCGTTACTGTCGTTAGCGCGTAAGCGTAAGATTCCGCGGCCATTGGCGATGACAGGTGAGCTCACGTTAACGGGGCATGTTTTGCCGGTGGGCGGGATACGGGAGAAAATTATAGCCGCGCGGCGTGGAAAAATTATGGAAGTGATCCTGCCCGCAGCCAACAAGCGGGAGTTTGACGAGTTACCCGCCCACATTCGCGAAGGTATGACGCCCCACTTCGTTGGCCGCTATCAAGACGTCGTTGATATTGTCTTCGGTTAGCCCGTTTTTCTTCCAGGGGACCGCGCCGTATTGGTTACGCGATGGCAACAACAAAACGTCAATTAGGGCCGCGGAAAAAAATAATTATCCAAGGATTGCGCTGGATTTTTACTCAGACTCAAGGCGCGGCAAGTGGCGCATATTGAAATATGTCACACTTAACGTAACGCAGAAGCTGAGTGAAAAGACAAGCAAGGTTGGATAATTATTTTTTTCCGTGGCCCTTAGTAGGGGGCAGCGCAATTTTGGTTATCGAAGTGTTATTTCTTTAACTTGGCTGTCCATCGTCTCCGCAGCATTCTTTCGGTGAAATCCTGGTCATTTAGGTCGACATTCACTCTTGCGTCTTTAAATTGATAAGTACGTGTGCCTTTTGAGCGAATATTATTGACGACAATGGTGTCGCGAATCCAGTAGCCTTCTTGTTTTTGCCACGTCGTGGTCACCGTTTTCCGCTTCAGACCGTCCTTTTCAAAAAATTCCGTCGACCAGTGGGTGCAGTCTTCCCAGCTATCCGGTTTTTTATATACGGAAACAAGCTTATCGTAAACTGAACTTGGAGATTGCGGGCGGGTTTCGACGGTATAGACGGTTGCGCCGTTCTCTTGCTCCACGGACAACAAACGGTGGGTGTCATTTTGTTGTTGGCGTATCTGAAGATCCTCCCCTATGAGCCCCCATGTTTGGTCTGCGGCATCACGCATCGATAACCGTCTGACGCGGTGAAACTTGGGAACGAAGAGCCATTGGTCCGGTATCTTCCCGGTATTCAGCCTGTACTCCCAACGCATGTAGTTTGTGTCTTTAGAGGCCAACGGTGTTAACGAAAAAAGGAACGATTTACTCCATAACTCTGTTTCGTTTCCGTAGGACTTTGATAGAAATATAAAAGTACGTGTTTGACCCCTTTGTCCTTTCTTGTCTCTGGCCGTGAAGACCAATTCCGCACTCTGATCCGGCGCGCGAGGTTTGTGTAAGCATTGTCGAACAACATCGTTCCCCGTTAGGCTTTCGGCGGCGAAGCCCGTGCGTAAACTAAATGCGCTTACGCTTAAAAAGCAGATCACAGTTAACGCAGACCGACGAACGAGTTGCCGCACTAACGCGGATTCTTCGTTGGAAAACGCTCGAAAAGATCTCATCTAAGCCTAATTCCTACAATTAGAGTACAAACTTGTCGGATTGGGTATTAGTTAATACTAAACTCGTTGGTGTTGTTCTACGTGTTTGACCGTACTAGGCACATTCTTTCTTTGTTGAATATGTGCTCGGCATAGCCCAAACAAGTATTGCCTTGCGTAAGCATTTACCCCTATTCGCTGTCCCGCAGAATTTGACTGCGAGGTAAATGCTCATCGAAGTGTTACCCATAAATCATACCATACAGGACGCAGCTATAGGCGCCGTATGTTTCGCGGTGTAATTGACTACTTGGCACAGAACGCCCGAAATAGGGTCGGCGCCAATGTGCTGAGTGTTATGAGAATAACACGCCGAAGGAGGAACAAGAACGAATTCTGAACGGGTTGCAGATTGAAATGGCGCCACCCGAATAACATCTGAGATTTTCGTTTAGTCTATTTACGACAAGAGGTTGCGTTCAGTTCAGCGGGGTAGAGGTGGCCTTAAGCGACCGGTAGGATTCGGCGAACTCAGGATCTACCGTTTCGATGGCATCCCACAGGCGTGAGATATAGTCCGGCGGGAATGTGTACACCGGCATGTCGTCCTGTTCGACGAGCCCGCGCTGTTCGGGCGTGAGGCCGTAGTACAGCGTCATTAGGACATCACTGCTCGCCCAGGGGCTGTCGCGAAAATAGCCGTGGCCGTGGCCAGTGCCGGCACCCTCGGCCTCACTGACGTTAATGAAACTGATCTTGTCGTGGTATTCGACGAGCGCTTTCCTGCCGTTTGGCGTTAACTCACCGCCCTTACCGCCCCACATCTGACCCAGCCGCTCTCGGCGGGTCAAAAACTGCGAGACGCCAAGCGCCTTGTCATATTTCGACAAATAGATCGTCAGTCGCTTTGAGACGTTAAGCAGGCCATCGGCCGCGTAGGAGCCGAAGACGCCTCGGTCGATGTCACTGCCGACCAAGATAACGTTGCGGAGGTGCAGTTCTTCGTAGATCTCCTCGGCAGTCTTGCCCTGGTTGATTAGGGCGAGTTGCTCCATGGCGCGCAGAACCAGTCGCGTGCCGTTGCTGTAGCCGACCACATGGATGTTTTCCGCGTGGGTTTTTTCAGCCACGAATTCGAGGAGCAACCGGAAATTGCGTGCAAAACCGCCCGATGTATCCGAATCCTTGATATAGGCAAACTTGCTCGGCGTCGAGGGCCAGGCATAGGCAATGAATGCGCCTTCATAGCCGAGAAAATGCCACAGCTCCGCTGACACGAGCACTGGATTTTCGTAAACGACTTTGTAACCATGGACGTAAATATAAACGTCTTTTTTCTCCGTTCGCGCCAGTTGTGCGTTGATAGCCTCGGCAAATTTGTCCGTCGCGTCAGGCGGCGGATTGTCACTCATCAGGTTAAGATCCGCCCATTGAGGCACGGTGCTTCTCATGAACCCCCATTCATCAACATTCGAGACCTTGATCGGGTACTTTTCGGTGCGCGATTTCAGCATCGAAATTTCCCGCGCTTTCTCCCACGCGAATTTTTTCTCACCAAGCTGAACGTTGGCGACCCCGACGCGAAGAATCTGGCCCCGGTCGTTCAGGTAGTATTTCTCGGGGTCAGCCTCCGTGGCGGGTTGGCGATCTGTCGCATAAAGGATGCCCTGGTAGGGAATCGCCGCGATCGGATTGTATTCCGGCAACGGGTTCAGCAGGCCGTCGCCATAGACGTCAGGCGCCGGCATGAGTTCGATCTGATCGACAGGGGGTGCGCTGGCGCAACCCGTGAGCACCACTATCGCGAACAACGTTTTAGGAAATTTACGGCCAGCAAGAAACGTGTGCATTTTTCGATTCATTGTATTCAGTCCCTCCTGTCTGTACTCGGCGTCATCAACGGGTCCGCTGGTACGCCCCGGTTCCCGGTGGTCCGGCGCTGCGGGCACGGTGGTGCAAAAGCCTCCTCGCCTTCACGCTTAATGTATCGATTCGGTGTCAATGCGCCAGGCGTTATTCTTTGGTATTTTCTCAGCCACTCGCGGCGCCTCACAATGCTCGCTTTGAAGGGCGTCATGATTTCCGTCGTCAGCGTTTTCTGCGTTCGTATCGGAGAAACAGTCTTTAGGGCCGCGGAAAATAATAATTGTCCAACCTTGCTTGTCTTTTTGCTCAGCTTCTGCGTTACGGCAATTGTTGCATATTCCAATATGCGCCAATTGCCGCGCCTTGAATCTGAAAAAA
>CALZJI010000497.1 GCA_945787615.1 uncultured Chromatiaceae bacterium
CAGTGTAGGTCGTAGCGCGCCGGTGATCTAGGCGGCGGATGCGGCGAGAGGCCGAGGTGAGTGAGAATTTTTTGAATCACCGCTCCTGGCCATCCATGGCCTCGCGGCATAAGTACATCCTTGTACAAAACTGGAGGATCTTCGATCGCGGCGATGACGTGCAGGGAAGCACTAATGCCGCGGGCGCATGGATGCGCAGGAGCGATCATCTTGAGTTGGCCGCCGCAGTTGGGGCACGTCGTGACATCAATATCGAAGACGCGTTTGAGTAAGCGCGCCCATTGGACAGGAAGCCCAGGTGCCGCGTAGCACATGGATGTGCGAGAGAGGCCAGCTGATATAG
>CALZJI010000498.1 GCA_945787615.1 uncultured Chromatiaceae bacterium
AATAAAAAAGCTATCCGTCGTTGTCGTCCCTATTACACAGACAATGAAGAGGTTTTATCAATGAAGGTCTCGCAAACTGGGGAACACAATTTTAAACCAGAACAGAAACAAAATGGGTCTATTCAGTTTGCAGTATTAAGCACACATAGTTAAACGCATAAGAAACCGGTGTCTGTTTTTACGACGCTAGTTGAACGTGCAAGACGATTGAAATTCGCAAGTCCCGTGCGAAAGGGTGGAAGCCTAAAACAGGCGAGCGAAAAAATTAATGGTTTATTGCTTTCATCGGCCGCGGGGTTAGCGTCGGCGGAAACCGTAGATCAACTGCTGAGGGAATTATGTAGCACCCTTGCCGATTCATCAGGCTATATTAGAATCGTACAACTATTTCGTTGCGAGGCAAAAGACCCAGAAGTCCTTTACCCGCTATGCGCGCATCACCGCAACGCGCAAGGCCTAGTTAACGCCTTATCGTCTTACCGCGACGAAGTCCTCCTAAGCGTGGCGCACGAAGCCCTAGCCGATAACTTGCCTGTTATGTTTCGCCCGCGCACAGATATCAATTTCGCGAAGTTAGCCAATGAGATGCTTAGTGCCGGTATACAGGCCGGCGTCGTCGTTCCGTTTCCTATAACAGGTTTCAAGAGACGTACTGTGATGGTCCTGCTTGCCGATCATCCCGACTTTTTTGACAGGATAGGGCTTGAGCCATTCTCTGCCTACGCTCGTTTATGCGGCGTACTTCTCGACCAAACGATACACCGTCAAAAGCTCCGCGAATACGCAACGTTCGACCACTTAACCGGCCTGTTGAACCGCCGCGCGCTGCTCGAAATATTAGAACGTGAACATGTACGCGCCGAACGGAATGGCGACTGCTACAGCGTGTTATTTTTCGATCTCGATTTTTTCAAGCAGATAAACGACACACATGGACATATGGTCGGTGACCGTGTTTTGCAGTGGGTCGCACAATTGGCCGGACGTGCATTACGCGAGGGTGACTGGGTCGGTCGATGGGGTGGAGAGGAATTCATATGTATATTGCCGGACGCGAGTGAAAGTGAAGCAGTACGCATTGCGCAACGCCTACGAACTCAGATCGGCGAGGCAACCTTTACCCTAGACGAGGGCACGATTTCCGTTACTCTGAGTATCGGCGTGGCGTGTTATCCCAATGATGGAACGGATATAGATACGTTATTGGGGAGTGCAGACGCGGGGTTGGCTGAGGCAAAAAGCAACGGTCGCAATTGTGTTAGGCGTTCTGGGGGCGACAAAGCGCTATGACGGCACGTCTGTGTACAGGTGAATACTAATTCCACAATATTGCAAGGCCGTATACGGTCGATTTTAGATGTGAGGTCGGTATCGAGATATTGTATGGAAACACACTCCCACAGGAAGATCCATCCACGAAGAGCATAAAGCGATCAAGTTTCCTGTTTGGCGTCCGACTATAAACCCATATAGAGGGCATGGATCATAGACAATTTTCCTCAACCGTTGGTGTTATCTTGTTTCGTAGCCGCCTGGCATCATGGCTTCTTATCAATTGGACCACTCGTTGATCGACGTTTTAGGACTGATACATATAAACCGCCGCCTCTGTCGTTGGAGGGCGGCACTCTATTTGTTTCTCGTTCCTATTCTCGCCACGGCTACTGAACCACACATCCTCGTGGTCTACCCCGAGGGAAAGCAATCTACGTCGACCATATTTTCGACAATAATTGAGGGCATTAACGAAGTTCCAGGTGTTCTTGTAAGCGCTCACGGTGTCGCCAAGAATTTTTCCACGAAAAACTTTCAACAATGGTTCAGTAAGCGCGAAGATGTAGACGTCGTAATCGCATTGGGCAACCGTGGCCTTAAAGCCGCTAAAACGCTGAATACCGACGTGCCAATTGTTGTTGGAGGCGTGTTGTCTCTCCCAAGCACGGACGAGATGGCTGGCGTCAGCCTTACCCCTGATCCCGAAGCGCTATTCGAACAGTTACGTCAACTCGCGCCGCGCATTAAACGAATTTCCGTTGCTTATGATCCTGACCGCTACCAATGGTTGATAGAACGCGCTGAGGCTGCCGCCCGAACGCTGAGTATTAAGCTCACCGCGATGCCCGCGAGTGACCGGCGGTCTGCGGCGCGGGTATACCGAGCGCTCGTTAACGATAGTGACACAGCCACCGATGCGATTTGGTTGTTGCAGGATTCAAAGACGGTGGACGCAAAAGCGGTCCTACCGTCGATTTTAAAAGAGGCGTGGGAGCGATCGCTGTTGGTCTTTTCAAGTAATCCAGCACACGTTCCTCGTGGCGCGTTGTTTTCACTATTTGCCGATAAACTGGCCCTCGGGCGCAGCTTAAGCGCTGTTGCCGTCGACATCGTGGCAGGCGACGCGACTCCGCTCGCCGGCTTACGACCCATGACGGAATTAAAAACGGCTGTAAACGTAAGAACCGCGACCCACCTGGAACTGCGTATACCGTACGAGCTGCAACGGCAGTTCGATATGGTTTTTCCGAAACGATAGACATATAACTTAAGATTGAGCAAGAACGTGCCCAAACGGTACTCATTTCATGGAAAAGGCTTTCGCAGTCAACTAGCGATTGTATTATCCGTCGGTGTTCTTTGCCTTGCATTGGTCTCCTCAATCACAACATCTTGGCTCGGCAGCCAGCGGACACGCACGGAGCTGTTGGAACACGGTCGAAAAGTTGCTGAGCTCTTTGCCGCGCAAAGTACATTGGCACTGCTCTATGCCGAAGGCTTGAACGCCAAGGACGCAGCCCGAGGTGCGTTAGGTTTTCCAAACGTACGCTACGTCGCCATTCATGAACCGGATAACAATACCTTGTTGGAAGAGGGCGACTTGTCGCTGCGCATACCTAATGGGTATACCTTGCCGAGCACGGTCATAGAGGTCCTGGCCGAGGAAACGCCGCTTACTTGGCGCTTTGTCGCCCCCGTTTACAGTGAAGCTGATTACGATTCCGAATTCGAACCCTTCGCCGAAAACGTAGAACCGGAATTTTTGGGGTATGTCTACGTTGTGGTGAGCAAGGCAACGCTATATCGTACTATACGAAACATTTTCTTCGGCAATATCGCCATATCCTTGGCACTGGCCATTGGTCTATTGATACTGCTTCGCTTCATTACCAAGCGCTTAACCCGCCCTTTACTTTCTTTATCTAAGATCATGGCGGTTACAGAACAAGGCCCATGCGGCGTACGCGCCGAGGTGAAAGGACCGCTAGAGATTACGGTTATGGCTCGCGCATTTAATAGTATGATGCATGCGTTAGAGGAACGCGACAAGGCGCTACGCGAGCAAAACGAGCAATTGGAACAACGGGTTGTAGAGCGAACCCGAGAATTGGCTGTCGCGCGAGACAAGGCCTTGCAAGCCAGCCAGGCGAAAAGCGCTTTCTTAGCGAATATGAGCCATGAGCTACGGACGCCATTAAATGCCGTGATCGGTTATAGCGAATTGCTTCTGGAGGTAGCGGAAGAAGAAAACCTGGATGAGTTCAATGCCGATTTGAACAAGATAAAAGGCGCGGGAGAGCATTTATTAGGCCTAATTAGCGACATACTTGACTTCTCCAAAATCGAGGCCGGTAAAATGGAACTCTATATTGAAGAGTTCTCGATCGCCGCAATGATACACAATGTTCAAACCGTTAGCGAACCCCTAGCGCAGAAAACGGGCAACCAGCTACAAATAACGACTCCGGAGGATATCGGAACGATCACCGCGGACGAAACTAAGCTTCGCCAGGTACTGATCAATTTACTCGGTAACGCATGCAAGTTCACGGAGCACGGTCACGTTTCATTGTATGTTGAATCGCACAACCTCGACAATGAAGATTGGATTCACTTCGCCGTGGTCGATACCGGTATAGGCATGAGTATTGACCAGAGCGAAAAGCTGTTCCAAGATTTTACCCAAGCCGACACCTCGACAACGCGCAAATATGGGGGAACCGGCCTCGGTCTGTCCATCAGCCAACGTTTCTGCGAAATGATGGGTGGCACGATTTGTGTGGAGAGTGTAATGGGCAAGGGATCCACATTTACCGTTCAGCTACCGCGGCGCGTCCGGATGCCGGAAAGCAAGGTCAAGACCACCAACGAGTAGTTTTCCATTCGCGATGTATAAAACTAAACGACAAAGTCCAATCTCAACCAACAAGATAAAACCGGAGAGCCTTCTCATTGGCAAAAACCAGGCGTACGATAGAGGACAAACTGGCGGCGTTAGATGCAATCCGACAAGGCGAGACGGTTGAAAATGAGAACAGCACACTCAAAAAAGCCCTGACCGATCGCAACAACCGCGTGGTGGCTAAAGCAGCTACAGTAAGTGCCGAAAAATTAAACTATGACTTGATACCTGATCTCCTCGCGGCGTATGAGCGTTTTTTAGTAAACCCGGGAAAGACAGACAAAACCTGCGCCGCGAAACGGGCGATAGGTCGCGCACTGTATGAACTGGACTATCACGGAACGGATTTTTATCTAGGCGGTCTTCGTTATCGACAATCTGAACCCGTATGGGGCGGTAGCGTGGACACTGCCGTCGAACTGCGCTGTACTTGCGCCATAGGTCTCGCGTCAACAACCTACCCACGCGCCGTTTTAGACCTCATTGAGCTGTTGCACGATCCGGAGGCCCAGGCGCGAGTGGGCGCGGTGCGTGCGATCTCGCTGCTCGCACCATACGATGCTGAAATTGCCCTACGTAGCAAAATCCTCCAAAGTGACGAGGAACCCGAAGTGATCGGCGAGTGCTTTAGCGCCTTGTTGAAAATCGAATCCGAGTTCTCCCTACCCTTTGTCGCGGCATTTCTCAACGATCCGCGTGATGACATAAGAGAGATGGCGGCACTCTCTCTAGGGGAGTCACGCTTGGACGATGCATTTGCGTCTTTAAAGTCTTGCTGGCAACGTGTTTTCGTGGACAACGCGTTTCGGAATATTTTATTACGCGCGATGGTGTTACACCGCAGCCACGCTTCGTTTGATTTTTTACTCTCCATCATCGAAAAAGAAAGCCTTGGGATCGCCATAAACACCCTCGAAGCGCTCTCCATCTATCGCCATAATCAGGAGTTAAGAGACCAGATAAAACAACGTGTCAATACGCGAACTCAACCTGAGGTCGAGAAAGCGTTCGAACGCTACTGGGGGTAGGCGGCCTTGCCGTGCACGCACGTCGAATAGCGACGAGGTAGCACCATGGTTCGACGCCTACCCATGCCTGTCTAGCCCGCGATTCTCACCAACGATCAGCGCCCGTCCTGGTGAGAAACGCGGGCCAAAATCGACTGGGCGCGACACACACCGGTTAACATCACCTATGCGGCGTAACCCGTTGGACTATTTCGATCTGTGCGTATTCACTGGCGATGCCGGGGCCTGTTCCGTAGTACTACGTATTTTTATTATTTCTTCAGTAAGTTAAAAGATTATGCTGAATAGATTAATGTAGTTAGCATGATTGGCCCTTGTTATGCGTAAATTTTTTAAAGATATTCCGCCAAACATAGGCCGACAATCCGGAAGCTTTTCCGCCACGTCCAACCGGTAGACGCAACGCGTGAAGCTGGAGAATTGTTGATGGCTCGCATTACCACTGAACAAACGCTAAAACGCCAGTCTGCAGAATTTAGGAACAGCGGTGGTGTGAGTGAGGAGAATCGGAAACTGGGCTTTCGTCCGGCGTTTTTAGACCTCGAGAGCGGTCAGATTCACGAATCCTCCGCTGCAGACGGCACTCCCGCCCCCATTCATACATTAGATGGGTTACCCCACGAGCTTGTCGCAATGCGGAGCACACACGGTAAACCAAAGACAATTAAATCTTCAGTGATTGCTGGTTTTGTCCGCGAAGGGAAGTTCTATACGCGGGAACAAGCGGTAGAGGCCGTTAAGAATCACAAATTCGGCGTTGAATAGAATTGCCCTACCTCAATGTTCGCCCACCGATACAACATATCGTTTAACGGCGCCGCGCTACGGCATCACCCTACTCGCCGCTAATCCGTCGTACTTAGGGCTCGCGTCAACATTAATTCACATTTTGGACATCGATCCATCTCGCCTCAACGCCCAACATGTGAATTAATGTTGACGCGAGCCCTTAGCGCCGTTTTTCTTTCCAAATCCGGCTCCATTAACCTAAAAAAAAATGGCACGCCCCTTCTGGAAAGAAAACGTGTAAACTGAAGGGATTCCGGCTTCACCTCAATAATACCCATGAATCGTCCTATTCCCGCGAGATATTGTCGAATTTCTTTACCGTTTTTCACAACGGTGTCGCTTCTCGGTGTTCTTACGCTACCGGCATTAAGCCAAAATATCGCCGCGGCCTCTACACAAACGACCACGCCTCCCGACGCGACTGATGCAGTCGATGCCGGTGTAAAAGTCGCCACGCCAGTGGAACAACGAATTCTTTATCTTCGTCGGTTGTTGAAGTCTAAAACAGGGGAGAGGATGAAAGCCAGCGAAGATGGAAACGTCCACGCGATTCTTGCGGCCGTACACGAGGACTTGGCGCGTGCGAGCGCAGCCGTGAAAGCCGGTAACCGCGCGGACGCTGAACGGCTGGCAAAAAACGCGCTGCTGAACATTATGAATGCATCGCGCATGATTCCCGACAAAGACGACAACGATCAGAGCGCGTTAGAGGCACGCTACAATGAATTACGCCAAGGGTTGAACGTGTTTCAACAAGCCCACAACCGCAATTTTCAGCGTATAACCCATGAAGACGGCACGGAGGCGGGCGCGACCTACGATTCACTTGCCGTACAAACGCTTATCGGCAAAGCGGACCTCATGGCCGCGGAGGGAGACTTTGCGGCGGCTAACACATTATTAAAAGAGGCTCAGGCCGCCATTACCGGAGCACTCCGCGAAATGCTGCACACGCGCACGCTTGTCCATGAGCTAAAACTGGATACCCCCAAAGCGGAGTACGATTATGAGTTGCAGCGTTATCGCGGCTATGCCGAGCTTATCCCGGTTGCCATCGAGGTCAAGATTCCCTCACCCGAGATCCAAGCACTGATGAAAGAGTTGGCGGAGAAAGCCCAAGCGATCGCAGACCAAGCGCAACGAAAAGCAAACAACGGGGAGTACCCAACGGCCATCGGCATGTTGCTTGAAGCAACCGATGAAGTCCGCGAAGCGTTGTGGAAAGCGGGCGTGACGATGTAATGTTCAACGCCGCGGTTGTTTAGTGCCTTGAGCGTGGAAGTCGGCGCTGAAGACAATAGAAATAAAGAGAACAACGCAGCGATAACGTTGCCTTTGGCCCGCGCATGAAAGGTATCGCAAAGAAAGACCGTTATAGCAAAGCACAACGCTGGATCGAAGTAGTCGGCCTTAACGGATTTGAGGATGCCTATCCGGAAGAACTGTCCGGCGGCATGCAACAGCGTGTGGCGCTAACTCGTGCGCTGGCCAATGAACCCGACGTCCTGCTTTGCGACGAACCGTTTTCAGCCTTGGACGCCATGACACGACAGATTATGCAACAGGAGTTGCTCCATATCGTACTGGAGTCAGGAAAAACGGTAATATTTATTACCCACTCCATCGACGAAGCGCTGATTCTGAGCGACCGCTTGGTGGTCATGTCCGCGCGGCCGGGAAAAGTCAAGGCGGTTTTTAGCAACGATCTGCCCCGCCCTCGCATGTTGGATACACAACTCACCGATCGCTTTCTCGAGCTCAAAAGACAGATCTGGGACCTAGTGCAAGAAGAGGTCTTGGGCAGCATGGCTGCACGCGTTAGGGAAAGGTGAACGCTAGCCCGCATTTCTCACCGGATCCACGCGAACTCGCTTGATCATTGATTCCAAAAACGATCTTCTTCGG
>CALZJI010000499.1 GCA_945787615.1 uncultured Chromatiaceae bacterium
CGTCTAATTTCGCGCTAAACTTAAGATTTCGCATCAAATTATAAGTATAGCCGTAATTATCGCTTTATCAATACATTAGTGACTCTTTTTGGGGAAATCGAGTGGTCTGTTTGGAGTTCTGCCATAAGTACACACTGCCGCCAGGCATGAATTGAATCCGTCTTGGTTTAGCATTCCAACAATCATAATCCTAACAAGTTACATCTGGACGTTAATCTATTATCAAGGAAGGTTTTTCTAACGTACTGATCTGGCCGGAAGGGAATAACACGGAACTCACCAAGACGGAAGCGAGGGTCAGTGACGAATGGCACTTAGTTAAGCCAAAATGTAGCACGAGTGGTGGGTTACGGCGCAAAAAGACGCGCCTAACCCACCCTACATCGGGTAGAGAATCGCTTAACTAAGTGCCATTCGGGTCAGTGACCATCGTCACTCTGTTGGTAACTGCACGTTTTAGAGAAAATTGGCGTTGTGGAATCGCCGTAATGTTATGTCAACGCGTTCTCCGCATTATTCAGATCCAGCAGCGCCAATGGGCACCAAGTCCTCGCTTGGCATTACCGCGCCATCCGACGGTTTCACACTGTTTCGCCTCTCGTCGTCGGCCGAATCATCCTCCTCTATCGTCAATGTCGCCGTCCTGTTTTTAAGACGCTCATCACTCGTTCGTTCTGTATAGGGCACGAGCAATGTTTCAGCAGCGGCGAGCCTAAAAGTAGAGGCGGGCAATCCCGATTCCTCGCGCAGCACCTTTGCCACTTCCCGGGCTCTGGCATACGCTAGTGAAACGTTATCCGTGAAATCGCCGCGTCCCTGGACAGGGTCTTTATCCGTATACCCCGTCACCGTTACGGTCACACCAGTATCGTGCTCCGCCAAGATTGTCGCCAGTTGCTCCAATAGCTGGCGACTGGCGTTGCGAAGGCGGGTACCTCTCGCAAACACCCCTTCGTCAAAGACCACACCGAGCTTGGTACCCGTAACGGTCGTCGAAATCCCGGCGAGATCTATAGCGAGCGACGGCAAGGCGCCGGAACTCGTTGGTACCCTCACAGGAGCCGGGCGGGCGATTGTATCGGACGTTATCCCTTCAGTGTTTGCGCCACGCATCCATGTTACGAGTTGATCCAATTGGTTGCTAATTTCGGGTAGCGTCGCTAGCTCTTCCATGGCCGTAACCAGTTGCTCGGATCCCTGAACAGGTATGTTCGAATCGCTCCGAGACAATTGCTGTTGCTGCAATTGTGCACGCAATTGGTCCAATTGATCGTCCACGTCGGGGCTAAACAACCACGAGAGCAATCCAAGAATTGCCAAGCCGATGAATAGAACAATAGCGAAACGTTTCAACTGCGGTTCCATCCGAGCCAGAGGGCTGTTGAGCATTTTTCTCGCGCGAACGATCGCTTGATAAACACCCCCACGGTCCGGTGACTGATCCAATAGACGTTGCCAAACAACGATCGCTTCGCGATAACGGCCTTGTTGGGCAAGGATTTTCGCCTTTAGGTCTAACTCGTCCGGTGAAGGGTTCCGATTAGCATCATCGTCAATGAAAGTTAACGCGGCTTGATAGTCGCCACTGGCCGCTAAGTGTGTTGCCGCCCCAACCTTCACGACGGACGTTCTAAAACTCATGAAATTCCCTCTTCTTCATTTCGTTATTTGAAATTTTCAAGCGAATTGCCGGCTAGGCCGTCGTTTAGGGCCACGGAAAAAAATAATTATCCAACCTTGCTTGTCTTTTTGCTCAGCTTCTGCGTTACGGCAATTGTTGTATATTCCAATATGTGCAACTTGCCGCGCCTTGAATCTGAGAAAAAATCCGGCGCATTCTTTGGATAATTATAATTTTCCGCGGCCCTTAGTATATCGCCCCTGGTTGTTCCGGTGTGCTAAATTCAGCAGGTTCTGTAATTTTCGCTGGCCGCGCGATTACTCCCGTCGCTTTTTGCAGCAGTTTTCCTTGGTAATATACGGCCGGGCGTTTACATTCAGCAACTTTGGCCGTGTCAAGGCCAGGAACCTCCTCCGCCTTCCGAGCCGGGCTAAAGTCAACCCGCCCTTGATGATAATCTTGCCCGGCCAAATCAAAACACTCGACGCCCTTCTCTTGTAATAGTGTCATCGCGCTTTCAATCGCGCGCAGAAGACTACGTATTTCCTTGGTGCTTTTTTCCTCTTTTGCAACGGCGTCGGCGTCTTTTCGGGCTCGAAAGAGCTGGTTACAAATATTGACAACAAATTCGTTATCGAGATAAGTGTTAGGTTCGTCGACGATGATTTCCTCATCGGCGGCATTTGGCGACGGTTCCTCCTCTAGCAAACGCACCAATGCCGTGGACCAGTTTTCTGGATTTGTCGGTTCGATACGAAACTCTCTCGGATAAAACCATTGCCGCCATCGTGCTAGCGACACCATAAAGGGTGACTTTCTCATCGCTGCCTCCTCTGTTCTAAAACGCTGCACGCTCGGTATTCGAGGGCCAGCTTAAACGCTGCTTCACAGCTTACACAATCCTGGTGTGCTTTCCTAATTATATCCGACACTCCGAATTAGCCACTCCACGCCTCACCCTGGCACGCCTATTCGGGCTCGCCAAGTAGTTAAATCTAGGCCTGTTCTGTCTGGAACAAATGCTTGGCAGATTCGTTGTCTAATGCACTCGTAACAACAGGCGAACGGTTTTTCCAGGTACCACGAGGAACTAAAAACGCTCGGCTCAATTTCCCAGCCCCACTCGGATCCGAAAGTAAACGATCGACTCTTTTCTGAATTTGGTCACACCGCGAGTAATTTTTCTATTTTACCGCCACTGTAATTACGAAGCTATGCTGACCATCATTCAGCAGTACTGACCTGCATTTCTCACAGATATCGAGGAAGGAATTCCGGGCATCCTCCGCAACTGCTCCATGCGTTGCTCTAACTCCTGTATCCCTCCTGTATCCCTGTAGTCGTGCTCGTCGCCCAAAAAGGCCGCCCTACTGAGCGTTCCAATTTGCTCCCGGCGAATTGGTAGTGCAAAGATTGGTATTCCAGATACGTCATCGGAGCGATTTTGAATGCCACGCAATGACTGCACAAAGGGTGGAGCTCATGCGCGGCAAAAATCCATAGCCGAAACTATAGGTTGAGTGGCTAAGTTCAAAGTTTTCCGGGAGCAAGCCCAAACAGCGGAGCTATGCGCCGCTGGGGGCCAAACGGGGTAAGCCTCAGAACGAGCCGAATAAAAGGCGTAGCTGGGAGATACCAGGATCTCGCCAGAATTGGGAAAAGCTTAGGCCGTTACACGCTTTATCCTACGAAAATCACCCAACATATTGGGTAACTGTATCTTAAACCCGTCTTTCGTGTTTCGAATCGCGAAAGGCGGGTTAAGATCTTCTTACGGCGTCCCTGTGAGAAATGGGGGCTAGGCAATCGAACCACTGAAGTACAAAGGATTCAAAACGGGTTGCTCGCGGGATCCATTAAAAGACGCGCCACTGACGTAGTAAATATTTCTGCGTTATAAAAGGTGCTCGTTGTAACTTCTAATTGCCCGTTATTTACCTCCTAATACAGTCGCACAACGAAAAAAATGCCCGTCAACGGATCACTCTTCGCGCCACGCACGGTTCATGCTATCAAGCATAGGCTGTGCGAGATATTGTAGAGCCGTACGTTCCCCAGTCTTTATCATCACTTCCGCCGGCATACCCGGATACAAATTGCGATCTTCAAGTTTCGCAACCTCATCGTCGGCTACCGCCACGCGCGCGACATAGTATGGCCGGCCGGTGGATTGGTCCTCCAAGCGGTCAGCCGACACGTAAGTAACTTCTCCGGAAATCGCCGGCGTAGTCCAGCGCTTAAAAGCAGTTAAGTGAACATCGGACTGTTGGCCTACCGCAAGATTGTCGATATCCAGGGGATCAACCTGTGCTTCAACGATCAAGTTGTCGTCATCCGGTACAATCTCGAGAATAGTCTCGCCGGGTCGAATAACGCCGCCTTTGGTATGGACTTGCATATCCACGACCACGCCATTTACAGGCGCCCGGATCTCAATATGTTTGAGTATATGCTTGGCCGCCCCGATCCTTTCCCTGAGATCCGAAAGGCTCGCGCGAACGGTGCGCAGTTCATCCACCACCTCTTCTTGAAAATCGCTACGCAGCTGAATAATGTTCAGTTCCGTTTCTGCCATCGACGTTCTCGCATGAGCAATATCCGATCGATGCTCTCCTCGTTCGCCTTCAAGGTCGGCTTCCTCACGCTCCAGCCCCAAAAGGCGAGAACGATCAGTGTAACCTTTTGCTAACAACCGACGCAGCCCCTTGGTCTCTTCCTTGATAAGCACGATTTGGCGCTCCTTGGACTTTTGCTGTGCTTGTAGTCCGGCGATATTGTCTTGAAGTCGAGCGATACGGCTTCGGAGTATGGATACTTCACCATCGAACGACTTACGTCGCGCTTCAAAAAAACTTTCTTGGCCGCTTAGAATTTCCGCGACGTTTGTTTCCGCTGCTCGATCGAGTAAGTCGCTCGGGAGCTCAATCGTCTGCGCTCCGCTACGCTCGGCTAACAGTCGGGCCTCGATTGCTCGGGTTGCATCGTATTCGCCCTGCAGAATCGCCAATGAGGCCCGAGGCTGAGTTTCGTCGAGTCTGATCAGGACATCGCCGGCTGCGATTGAATCACCATCGCGGACCAGAAGTTCCTCGACGACCCCCCCTTCCAAGTGCTGAATTTTTTTTCGATTCGTGTCCACCGTGACGACGCCAGGCGCAATCACCGCACTGGCGATCGGCGCAATCGCCGCCCAACCCCCAAAGCCGCCGAAGATCAACGCAATCGCCGAAAATCCAAGGAGAATTGCCGGTTTTGGATTAAGCGCCAGTTTAGGTAATTTTGCCGGCGCAGGGGTTTCGATGGCAGTGCTGCTCATAAGTTACTTACCTCAATTACCTCGTTTTCGTTGTAGGCCTGCCGCGGACGTTGGCGTTTGTTACTTGCGCCAACACCTCGGAGGGCGGCCCAAACATCGCAATCCGACCCTGCTGAAGTACTAGCACCTTATCTACAAGCGACATAACAGATGGGCGGTGCGCAATAATCACAACCGTTGTCTCTTGCTTTTTTAGATCGGCAATTACTTTACTCAGTGCTTGTTCGCCTTCACCGTCTAAATTGGAGTTAGGCTCGTCGAGTACTACGAAGGTTGGATCGCCGTACAACGCTCGCGCCAGCGCAATGCGTTGCCGTTGTCCACCCGATAGCATGCTACCACTTTCGCCGATTACGGTGTCGTAGCCTTTTGGAAACCGCAATATCATCTCATGGACATCGGCTTTCCGGGCTGCGGCCACGACTTTTCTCGGGTCCGGCGTATTGAACCGGGCGATATTCTCCCAAACCGTCCCGTCAAACAATTCAACATCCTGCGGAAGGTACCCAATATGCGGGCCCAGCTCGTCCGGATTCCATTGGTAGACGTCGGCGCCGTCGAGTCTCACGTGACCAGCCATCGGCCGCCAAACGCCCACGAACAGACGCGCAAGGGTCGACTTTCCTGATGCGCTTGGGCCAATTAAACCCAACACTTCGCCTTTTTCCAGTGAAAATGATATGCCCTGAATCACCGGCTTTTGGATACCTGGCGGCGCGGCCATCACGGATTCAACGGATAGCGCACCCGTTGGCGCAGGTAACGCCATGGAAGGTCCCGTTGTATCGGCTTGCGACATGATGTCCTGTAGTCGGCCATAGGACGCACGTGCGGCAATAAAACTCCGCCAGGAATTTATGGCCATCTCTATTGGCGCCAGCGCACGGCCCATGATGATACTTGCCGCGATCATCACACCAGGCGTGATAACTTGCTGAACAGCGAGATACCCACCCACGCCCAGCATTCCCACCTGTAGTACCTGTCGTGTAACCTTAGCCGTGGCCATTATACCGCCCGCAGAATCACTGGCCTCGCTCTGTAGCGCAAGCGCCGTTTGGTGGCGTTGTAACCAACGCGCGATAAGGCCTGGCATCATTCCCATCGCTTGAATCGCTTCCGCATTGCGGAGACTTGTCTCGGCGAATCCATTGGCATCAACAGTAAACCGAGATGCCGCCTTGAGGGGCTTGCGGGTCGCCCACTCGTTGAGTACCGCTAAACCAAATAGAATCAGAGCACCGGCTAACGCGAGAAGACCTAAAAGCGGGTGGAACAAAAAAATTACTGCAATATATAACGGCGTCCAAGGAGAATCGAAAAATGACAACAGTCCAGGGCCAGTAAGAAAAGTACGGACGGAGTCAAGATCCCGTAAGGGCTGACCACGGCCAGCGCTATTTCCACGCAGGCGATCCGTCAGCATCGCATGCAACAAGGGTTGGTTGAGTTCGCTGTCCAGGCGATTGCCAACGCGTACCAGCACGCGTTGTCGCGCCAACTCTAGTAGCCCGTATGTTAACAATAATCCTACGGCAACCAGTGTAAGCATGAACAGCGTGTCTTCACTTCGGGAGGTAAGAACACGGTCATAGACCTGCAACATGTAAAGCGGTACCGTCAACATGAGGGTGTTGATGAAAAAACTGAACACACCCACTGCGGAGAAGGAACCCCGAGACGTCGCAAGCGCCTCTTGAAGTCTTGTTTTAGCTTTTGGTTCGTTTGATACAGACATCAGAAACGGCTATCTACTCGTAAGAAGTTATAACGGATTGGGAATCTAAACGTATGGCGTTTGGTTGCATCTATTTAGCCACCGGTGGTTTCTAAGCGCCTGCTCTTGTCCAATACGTCACTAGTGCGCAGGCGTTTTATGGTCGCTATCTGACTGACCGGAGTGGCGTTCTTTACTTTACCATTCTTAAGAAAAAAACGCTTCTTGACTTTTTCCCCTGCAAGATGTTCAACACTTTTTCTATCAAATTGTCAGTAGCTATGCGTAAATAAGTACGTAGTAATAACTACTTCTTGCATCTCGCTGCCCGAGAATACGACACCCGGACATCTTTTGTCCGGGCATCGAGTATCGCGATGTGTGGTGGCAACACGCAGTCGTTATTAGCTAAACGACGGTGCCCGGATCATCAGGCACGATCCCTATCAACGATGCTGGTTCTTCTGCCGCAATACCTCCACCGTCCACGCCCAACGCTTGGGCGGTCGCAGAGACCGGCGCGACGTTCGTTACCGTTAACGCAACATCATTACCGTCACCACCCACGTAACTTATCGCAAACGTGAACGCATCCGTTCCAAAATTTTCATCAAACGTCGCACCTTCGGCCAACCCAGCAAAAATACCACTGATAGCGTCAGTCGCATCGTTATCCACTACCAAGAATGAGTCTCCAACGATGGGGGCGAATCCTAACGCGACATCCAGGGTACCACCGGCCCCGCCGTCGCTATTGAGATTGACACCACCATTGACCGTCACTTGATCGTAGTCAGTGTTCGCGATTAAACCATTAACATCTACCTGTACCGATCCTGCCGATGCTAGGTTGTAGTCGCCATTTATTGTCGCGGAACCAACGGCAACGTCTGGCGCAAGTATTCCGCCAGACTGGGCAAGGGTGCCATTGTACTGACCTACGGAAAAAGTCCCCCCAGCGAAGTTGAAGTTACCGTTAAGCAGATCAAACGTCGTTGCTGAGAACTGGCCACCGACAAGGTTCAGTGTTCCCGTGGCATTCCCAACGCCTATATCTACGTTACCAGCAATAACCGTACTTCCTTCGCCCATCGTGAACTGGCCGGTAACGGTTCCCGAACCTACATTCCGCCCAATCACAAAATTATTGGCCTCAAAATCAACGGTTCCGCCAAGCGCGTTGAAATCTCCTGTGACATCGCCGCTGCTGGAAACATTTACCCCAATTCTAACGAAATCGGCTTCAACGACGTTCCCAAGGGTGAAGGTCGAGCCGTTCTCCAGCACCAACGAAGCCTCTATGGCCGGGTATGCGCTTGTATCCATGTATCCGACATTAACGGCGGTAACCAAACCATCGACGTTCGTTCCATCGATTCTCAGTTCGCCCGTGTTGCTAGTGTTTTCGACCCCAATGCTGACGTCAGCGGCCTGGAACTGGGTGCTTAAGCTTAAATCGGTGAAATGGGGGCCCGCGCCGGAGTAGTTTAGCGACCCGATATCAAACACTCCATCAACAACGTTGGTTTTGTTGACGCCGTCTTGGGCGAACAAGACGTTGTCAAAGAAAAAAGTCGGCGGCGCACCCGCGCTCCAATTAGCGGGGGTGCTCCATAAACCATCGTCCGCCGCATCAATCCATTGATGTGAAGGAAAAAACCCCGGAATATCCGTCCCAATGTTGAACGTCGAGAAGGCCGTATCACTACCTACAATAACGTTAGCTCCGTTGGCCCAAGTTACGCCCCCAACAAAAGCGTCACCGTCGTCATCAGCGATGGTCGCCGTGGCATTGGTCTGGGCCCCCAGATCGTAGGCCGGATTCGTTTGCAGCGTCACGACGACCGTTTCTGGCCCCTCAGCAGCAGTGTCATCTAGAGGCGCCACAACAACCGTAGTGCTGGATGCCCCTTCAGGGATGGTTACGCTGCCCGCCAACGCAGTGTAGTCACCGCCTGGCGTTGCGGTACCGCCTACGCTGTAGCTCACCGTCAACGCCGCGTCTGTCGCGCCGCTGCGCGTCACCGTAAACGTCGCATTGTCCGGCCCCGTTTCACTGGCCTCGGGATCGGTGGCCGCAATGCTCACCACCGGCAGCAACACGTCATCATCGCTGTTGCTCAGTGTAACCACCTCACCGCTCAGCAGGCCGTTGTAGTTGGTGTCGCCACTGACCACCGACTCGACGGTCACCGCGTAGGCCTGGGCACCGTCCACTACCGTATCGTCAACACCTTGCACCGTGACCGTCTGCGCCGTAGCCCAATTCAAAGCGGTGAATGTCAACACGCCCGTACCCAGTAATGCTCCTTCGGCGGGGTTGTCGCTGGCCAACGTGATAGTGACATCCGCCGTGGGCTGCGAGTTCAACACCACCTCAAACGTGGCTTCACCGCCTGCTTCCGTTGTCACCAGGCCCGCATTGGGCGTGAAGAGGATTCCCACTGAGTCGTTATCGCTAATGCTCGCCGTCGCACTGGGGCTGGCGCCCAACTCATAGCTGGGATCGGC
>CALZJI010000500.1 GCA_945787615.1 uncultured Chromatiaceae bacterium
TGTCACGAGAGGGCAGGAGCCCGAAGTGACCGACGCACATGGATGTGCTAGTGTCACGAGAGGGCACGAGTGCATGGATGCACGAGTTAGAGCAACGCAGGGAGCGGTTGCCGAGGAGCCCGAAGTGACCGCAGGAGGTAGAGTTGCGTCGGGAACAGCAATCGAGGGAGCATAAGCGTTGACGCGGAATAAGTTTGACACACGTTATTTCGGGAAAACCTATCTGGGATAGGTGTCTTTCTTTGCTATGGTGAAAATGAGGTAGACGTTAGTCGTGGTTACGGTCAGGGTGCTGCGTTCCATGAAAGAGCGCGGAGAGAAAATTGCTTCTCTCACGGCTTACGATGCCAGCTTTGCCACGGTACTGGACGAAGCCGGTGTCGAGGTCATCTTGGTCGGGGATTCCCTCGGCATGGTCGTGCAGGGTCGGGACAGCACCATACCGGTAACAGTGGATGACATGGTGTACCACAGCCGAGCCGTGGCGAGCGGTTGTAAACATGCCATGTTAATGGTTGATATGCCGTTTATGAGCTATTCAGCCATTGATCGGGCACTGGTTAATGCCGCCCGTTTAATGCAGGAAGGCGGGGCGCACGTGGTTAAATTAGAAGGAACCGCGAACCAACAAGAAGTGGTCCGGCATTTGGAAGCCAACGGCGTGCCGGTCTGTGCCCATCTTGGTTTGCGTCCTCAGTTCGTCCATAAGCTTGGCGGTTATCGCGTTCAAGGGCGTGATACTAAGGCCGCCCGGGCATTGATTGACGATGCACAGGCATTAGAGGACGCAGGCGCGGATGTGTTGTTGCTTGAATGTGTTCCGAGCGCTTTAGCAGCCGAAATAACGGCGCGTGTTTCGGCTCCCGTCATTGGGATTGGAGCAGGTAGAGATTGTGACGGTCAAGTGTTGGTACTTTATGACATGTTGGGGGTCACGCCTGGTAGACGTCCACGCTTTGCGAAAGACTTCCTCGTCGACAGTGGTTCGGTGGCCAACGCCGTAGCGTCATATATAAAAGCGGTAAAAGACCGTACGTTTCCCACATCTGAGCATACGTTTCAATAATGCGCGAAATACGAAGCGTTTTACCGTTGCGAGATACTATTAGCAACTGGCGAAGCAACGGAGCACGCATTGCGTTCGTACCGACGATGGGTAACCTACACGACGGCCATTTGAAGCTTGTTGAGCGCGCACGTCGCAGTGCTGACCACGTCGTTGCAAGTATTTTTGTTAATCCACTACAGTTTGATGACGGTGAAGATTATTCGGCGTATCCGCGCACGTTGGAACACGATAGAAATGAGCTGATTAATTGCGACGTGGACGCGTTATTTCTACCTAACCAGGGAGAGCTATACGGGAAAGACGTGAACGCCACAACACGGGTAGAAGTGCCCGGGCTATCGACTATTTTATGTGGCGCGTTTCGTCCGGGACACTTCGTGGGGGTGACCACGGTGGTGGCGAAACTTTTTAATATGGTGCAGCCCGACGTGGCGGTATTTGGGGAAAAGGATTTTCAACAGCTCTTGGTCATCCGTCGCATGGTGGCAGACCTCAAGTTTCCGGTGGAAATTGAAGCTGTGCCGACCGTACGGGAACCGGATGGTGTAGCCATGAGTTCTCGTAACCAATATCTTTCTGCTGAGGAACGCGCCCAGGCACCAAAGCTTTTTCATGTTTTAGAACGCGTGTGCGCGTGTATCGTTGATAACGAAGGAGATTTTCATTCGCTACAAAACGAGGCCATGGCCGAGCTCGTTCAACATGGATTTCGCCCGGAGTACTTTGAAATCCGAACGGTCACGGATCTTTCGCCGGCCAGATTGGGTGATCAACGTCTCGTCGTACTTGCGGCCGCTTGGTTAGGGGCGGCAAGGCTCATAGATAATCTTCAAGTATCGCTTTAAGTTATTTTTGCGCAACCGTATTCCATAACTCGGAGACGAGAAATTGGTGAGAAATGCGGGCGGGTGCCTCAAGCACCCTACCGCGTAACAAAACCCGCAGTCCATAGAGTGAAATAGGAAGCAGCGTTAACAAAATGCTATAATTGTTAATTAAGTTTGTACAGTTATTAAGGTTTTTGTTTTAGTAGGGATTGCCAGGATGCAGTACACAGTGCTAAGTGCAAAATTACATCGTGCTTGCGTAACTCACGCCGAATTGGAGTACGAGGGCTCGTGCGCCATTGATAGCGCCTTGCTCGAAGCTGCAGGAATTCACGAATACGAACAAATTCAAATATATAATCTTGCTAACGGAGAGCGATTGACCACGTACGCGATTCGTGCCGAACGAGGTTCTCGAATTATATCGGTCAACGGCGCGGCGGCCCATAAAGCCTGCCCCGGTGACCGTATCATAATCTGTAGTTACGTCACAGTATCGCGCCAGGAGTTAGCCACCTTTAAGCCCACCTTGGTTTACCTCGACGAGAACAATCACGTTACGCGCATTCGTAGCTCGATTCCTGCCCAAGTCGCGTAGGTTTGCCTCTTAGGGCTCGCGTCAAAATTAATTCACATTTTGAACGTCGATCCAACTCGCCTGGCTGCGTTGCCTACATGGACGTAGGTAAGGGGCGAGAGCACGCCTACAGGGATGTAGGTGGTAGGGCAACGCAGGACGCAGTTGCCGAGGACGCGGAAGCTTTGTCAGGTGAGCGCCTCAACGCCCAAAATGTGAAGTAATAATGACGCGAGTCCTTAGCGTCTCGAAGAGAA
>CALZJI010000501.1 GCA_945787615.1 uncultured Chromatiaceae bacterium
ACACACGTTCCGTACGCTGGGAGATGAACCATTCATCTTCGCGGTCGTACTGAGTAAGGACAATAAATGGCTGCTGGGCCAAACGGTGCTCGATCATCTTCGTCCACAAAAACGTTTTGGTCCACATGAGCCGGAGTAAACGGTTGAACCCTTTTGATTTTGTCAACGCGCACGATTGCGCCTCGAGCGGTACTGTCAACTTATCGTGAAATAAACGAAGCTTCACCGGAGCGTCAAGGCGATAAATGACCCCCTAAGCAAGCCCTTAGGCTCCACGTTGACACCGTCGCTGGTGCGCCGTGACCGCTCTCGCTCATCCTTGGGCTACGTGACATTAAGAACATCCGTGTTCAAAAATCTACACCGTCTTACGCACGCGCGTGACGATCGCTAGTAAGAAATTCGAGCAGGCTATCCGCCAATAAGGTGCTTGTAAGGTACCATCTCTTGATCCATGTTTAGGGCCGCGGAAACAATTAATCATCCAATTTTGCTTGTCTTTTGGCCCAGCTTCTGTGTTGCGGCAAGGGTTACATGAAGGGATTATGCGCCCCTTGCCGCGCCTTGAATCTGAGCCAAAATCCGGCGCAATCTTTGGACAATTATTTATTTCCGCGGCCCTTACTAGTACACGATGTCCATTCCATTATCGCGTGATGATACGTTAGCCCCTGAGGTTATCGCCGTGGACGGTGGCTTCGAGAAACTAAACTCAGACCGAGAAGTGCCGAAGCTAGGAGTACGAACGTAGCCGGGAGCGGAACCACAGTGATGTTAGCTGTTCCTAACGTGGGATCAGCTGTGGTTAGCCCCACCGCGTCGCTTAAGTCAATTGAACCAAATCCCAGTGGACTCGTGCCTACACCAACGCTAGTGAAAGTCAAGGTGGCCAGTGTAAAGCTATCAGGTTGCAGCGCGTCCAGCTCCGGTGCGGAAAGAAATGAGAACTCATCCAGAGAAACCATATTCGGGCCTGATGTAGTGACAACGTCGGTCTCAAAAACATCGTTCGGATTGCCTAATGATTCGCCGTATGTCACCGACGCAAAGTTGAGTATGTTGTTATCAAAAGTAACTTCAATTAAGAATGCTCCGAGCGACGGTGGTAACCCGTCACCTAGGTCCGAAATTGCAACAGACACTTCGGCGGGACTTCCGAGACTAATTGTCTGCTCGATGGGATCGAGTGAAACTCTTGCGGCGAGAACTTGTGAAGAGAGCAGCGCGGTGACGCCTAATACGATACCTGTAGTAAGAATATTTTTCATCGTATCCTCCATTATACTCGTTTAATATCGCGCGTTATTGCGTTCGTACATTTTCTCGACGTAATATCGAACAGTACTTCACCCTATTATTGTGGGTACCGCCCGATCACCTGTGCTCCGTGCACGCTAACTACAGGCGACGCCTCGAGCATTGGTGAAAAGTCCAACTAGCGTGCGCGCATCCGCGCGATTCACTTGTTCATCACCGTTGAGATCATGCCCTGGATCGTGCGGCGCCGGAGCACGAATGTCAGCTATGAGTATTCCGTAATCGTCTCGATCGACACAGCCATCCCCGTTTAAGTCGCCCGCGACGAGCGCCTCCACGACGATGCGTTGGACGATACCTGTATTTTCCCTCGGGCCCAATACAGCGGCGGCGGTGGCGTAGAGTTCACCGGCTTCGTCCTCCCCGAATCCCTTTAGAAATAGCCCGTAATCCCGATCATCGAAACCAATTTGAAATTCTCTAATTTCAAAACTACCCGGTACGGGTTGTTCAAGGAAATAGAGGCGGCCGGTGCCTACTGCAAAAGCACCGCTGAAGTCACCGAAAACGTACTTGCCGAGCAGGCTGGGAGCGCTCGATCCACGGTAGACGAACCCGCCGATGACGCTGATTCCGCCCTCCTCATGGCTGTAATCCACAATAGGGTCAACCATTGTTTCACCTAAAGGGCCAACGTTGCTACAGCTATCCGGTGGCCCTGTTGGATTGAATGGGTCAAAGCAGCTGAACCCTTCCCTTATTACCCACCCGTAGTTACCGCCCTTGTCGACAATATTCACCTCTTCGAACAGATTTTGCCCCACGTCAGCTAAATACAAGCTACCGTCTCCACCCGACCCATCATCGAACGAGAACTTATAGGGATTTCGAAATCCATAAGCGAAAATCTCATCGACGCCTGTCTGTCCAACAAATGGATTATCGGGCGGGATGGCGTAGGCTAGGGGTGCCTGTGGGGCGCTGTCCACATCGATCCGCAGGATGGCGCCCAAAGCCGTGTCGATGTTTTGCCCATTTCCAGTTGTTCCATGGGAAGGAGGAGTGTCAGCCAGGCCATCGTGCGCGCCGCCGCCATCGCCCAGCGAGAAGTAGAGCAATCCATCCGGCCCAAAAGCGATGTCCCCGGCATTGTGGTTAAACTGGGGTTCGTCGATACGGAAGAGAATCGCTCCGCTCGGATTGGCCACATTTGGGTCATCGGACACCGAAAACTCGGCCAGAACTTCTTCATGGCATCCACGAGCCGTGCCGAAGCAGGGCTCCGTTGAAACGCCCTCGCGGGGCCTGCTATAGCGCACGAAGAAACGGCCGTTTGTTCCGTAGTCGGGATGGAAGGCCAATCCGAGCAAACCGCGCTCGTCGAAATTTATGTTTAGCTCAGGGAGTTGATCAGAGATGTCTAAGAAAGGCGCGGACAAAAGGTCGCCGCCTTGCAGAATCCGAATCTGCCCGGTCTGGTCGACGATAAACAAACGGCGCGAACCGTCTCCCGCATGCGTCACGCCGACCGGGGACGTGAGTCCTAAAGCAACCGTTTCAAGTTCAATGATAATATTGCCCCGTGTAATCTGGGCAAATGAGGCTGAGGTAATACCCCACAGTAACAACAGTGGAATCGTAAACGAAACCGTGACGTTCCAAAACGAGATCCTTGTATTCATAGTCTTTACCCCCTTGACGTTGCCTAACACCATCCGTCTTGGCTTTTATCTACCGTAGCGCCGAATTATGTCGCACCACGTCCCCGCATTTCTCACAGGATCCACGCGATCCTTGATTCCAAAAACGATCTTCTTCGGTAACTGTGTTCTGCGTTGCCTACATGGACGTAGGCAAGGGGTGCGAGCAGGACGCGGCAGCCTTACTCTATCTCCTGCGGTCACTTCGGGCTCCTGCCCTCTCGTGACACTCGCACATCCATGTGCGTCGTCTATGCAGTCGTCCTTTGTAAACACACCGTGTGTTCCTCTCAGTTAGACCTCGGTATCCCCTTGCGGAGTGAAATCGCTTTTGAAACCGATTCTCTGCGCAAGCTTCGCGCGTCTCGGTGAGAAATGCGAGCTAGACCTTAGCCGATCCTACCTGATATGCGCGTTGGTGGCCAGTTTTCGTGGACATCGGATAAAACGTAATTGAT
>CALZJI010000502.1 GCA_945787615.1 uncultured Chromatiaceae bacterium
GTCTCGATAGTTATATTTAGGCGATGGGTGCGGGCTAAGGGCTCGCGTCGAAATTAATTCACATTTTGGACATCGATCCATCTCGGCTGGCTGCGTTGCAAAAACTTGAAAGATATTTATAATCCGGCGTTTTTGCGCCTTGCCAGGCGAGCGCCTCAATGCCCAAAATGTGAATTAATTTTGACGCGAGCCCTAAGTAAAAGGTAGTGATGCGGTGATTATCGAGATGGTCCTGATAATCGTGGTAATTTTAGTGCTTCTTCTCACTACAGCGTTAGTAGTTGCGTTCGGTAAGTTACGTCAACAAACGCAAGCATACCGGGCCCAGCAAGCCGTGTCAGTGCGTATACAGAATGATATTCGAGCCTTGCTCAAGGGGGCGGCGGGGCTAGGTGAACATGTTTCGCGGCTTGAACAACAGTTAAAACGAGTGATCGAGCGCCAAAATCAGTTGGACCTAAGGGACCCGGCGGTACAATCCTACGAACACGCCATAAAGCTCGCGAGGAACGGCGCCGACAAGGAAGAGTTAATGACAAGCTGCGGTTTAGTCAGAGATGAAGCCGAGCTCGTATTGCGTGTGTACGGGCTCGACAAAGCGAGTTGAGTTAGGCACGGTGTGAGCCGCAGGTACTACGATTCGCAGGCCCTAACGCCGATTAATATACGGCGCCTGAGTGCGTTGCTTAGATGAAGATTAAGTCTCTTGCTCGCCGAGAATAGAGGTACGGCCCGCGACAAAATAGGCGAATGCTATTACCTTGGCAATCGCCACGTAGACCTCTGACGGGATTTCTTCCCCGAGTTCCAATTGAACTAATAGGCGAGCCAACTGCGCATCTTCATGCATTGGAATGTCGTGTTTTTTCGCCAGTGCGATAATCTGTTGTGCAAGCGCGTCCTCGCCTTTGGCGGTAACCCTAGGTGCGTCTTTGCCTTCCCAAAATAACGCGACGGCGTTGTTTGCCGAATAATCGTGAGTTTCGCTCATGCTTTGGTGTCTAAAATAGCTTTAGTGATGGAAGTAGAGGGTTGAACAGACGGTTTTCCCTGACGACAGTGCACTTTCCCGACTTCTAGGCCGGATTGAACGAAGCTCGATGTTAAAGTTGACAAGTGCTCGGATATAAGCTTTGTCGTTGATGCGCGCTCTGCATTCAAGGCCGCGTTGACGCGTTTTCCCACTAGCGAGATGCGGGCATATACGGGGCCAAGCTCCTCAAAACTAAATGCCAGCGTTACTACCCAGCCGTTCCCTTTAGGGCGGTCACCATGCGTTGATTCTTGGTCAAGCCTTAGCTGAATCAGATCCACCCCGTTTTCTCGCCGGATCGGAAGTTCCATTAACCAGCTTGTCCCCTGTGATTGGTCTGTCGGTAAGTGGCCCAGTTGGGTTAAGCGCAGCCTAGACAGAGCGCCTTCCACCTGCTCAATGAGATTGTTAACGACCATTTCCAAGGGTGAGGAGGTGTTGAGTGTCGGTGGAACGCGCGGTTGTGGGTGCGCGGGCGTTGATTTAAAGGGCGGTGGAGTAGCTAAACCATAGGTGGTCGGGTTTGCTCCGGTGGGAAGTGGCGGCGTCGCGAGCGGTTTGGTGACCTGCGTGATGGCGTTGCCACCTGGCGCTGTCGTGGGTGCTGACAACAGCGTGGGGGTCGTTAGTTCCCGAGAACGGTTCGGTAGGGGGGCGGTGTTCTCGCCACGGCTACCGTTTAATTCCCGCAGGAGTCTTAACAGGTTACCCTTTATGTCTCGTTCTAGCGATATAGGCCTGTTCGCTTGTTGTTGCTGGACGTTATTTTCCAAGAAAAGTCCGATGGTTCGAAGCGCTTCCTTGATACCTGGCCCGCCTTCAATGGTTTTGGGGGTTGGAAGGTTGTTGAGCACCTGTTTGACGAGGTCCGTCAGGGGTTGAGGGAAGGCGTTAGGCCGTTCTTTGGCAATTTGCGCGAAAGCGACGATATTGGCGAGTAGCGGCGTTAACGGCGCTTGGCGCGGCAGTTGCGTGCGTATCGCGTCGGCCTGTGGGGTTGCCGAGGGTCGTTCGTTGAGCACTTTTAATGTAGGCCGCTTACCTACGGAGACGATTTCTAATTTCAACGTTGCCCCTGGTGTTAATTGTTCGTCGGTCGACGCAGGAGGGTTTCCACGGGCGGGCACAACAACGTCGTTAATCTTCAGCAGCAATTTTTCCTGGCTTAGTCGCGCGGCGACCGTCGCTTCGATAATTTCGCCCACTTTCCACGACGCCAGCAGCGGCGTCACGCGGGACAACGCGGATGTCGATAAAAGCGGATTCGATGGACGTATTTCCATGGTGGGCTGAGTTTTTGCTACAACGCCATTATGAAAGTGGGCCGCGGTAAATGCAATGGATTCCGCTAACACGGTGAACGGCGGACTTCCTCAGGGTTCGGGTGTGTTTACCGATATATCCAAATGAGGGCCGCGGAAAATAATAATTATCCAAGATTACGCCGGATTTTTGCTCAGATTCAAGGCGCGGCAAGTGGCGCATATTGGAATATGCAACACTTGCCGTAACGCAGAAGCTGCGCAAAAAGGCGAGCAAGGTTGGATAATTATTTTTTTTCGTGGCCCTGAGGCAAGGAAAAGGGTGTTTGGTCTCGCCCGCGTTTCTTACCGGCGATCGTCGCGAGGGTGCGTAAGGCGTTGGAGATGCAGGGCGCACGTCCTGGAGATACAGCGTCTTACGCGGCCGCAGTACGACTGCATGGATGCAGGAGATAGAGCAATGCAGGACGCCAACATGGATGTAGGTGGTAGGGTAATGCAGGAGCAATTACCGAGCAATTGCCGAGATCGTTCGTGAGAAATGCGGGCTAGCTGAACGAGGGGACCGCATAACGCGGCTAATGGAGCACGAACCATGGATGAGCACGTGTAGTGCACCGCAGGCGAGGTCGAAGTGGCATGGCAGCGTCAAAAAATGAGTTGACAAGGCATTTGTGGTACGTGCGGCAGGACGATGAAGTAGAAGGTCCGTTTCCCGCCAAACTCATCTCGCGCCGGATTCTGGTCGGCCGGATCCGCATGCACGATGAGGTCAGTGTTGATCAATTTCAGTGGCAAACTGTGGAATCGTTGCCGGATTTAATTCCTGATGTTATGGCGGCAGATCCACGTGATGCCCACGCACAGGAGCGTCTCGCAGCGGCGGTACGCTGGGCAGACGAGCGTACCAGACGGGACCGTCGGAATACCGCGAGTTATGGCGCAGCCACTGAGGGAGGCAGTCGGGGAGGTCAGGACCGCCGTCAACTTGAGGGTGTTGAGAATGTCAACTATCGCGAGACGCGCGCTGAAGGACGGGAGAGTGAGCAAAGAGAAAGTCAATATGCACGACTACGAGGCAAACGGATTCGTTTTTGGAAGACAGGCGCTTTTATATTGGTTGTTGTTGCTGCCGTGGCGCTATCCCTGTTTATCGTTCCACGACCGGCGAAGGACGTGCTGCCCGATTGCGGTGGGGCGCCGAGACCGAACGTGAATTGGAGCAGTTGCCAGTTAGAAGGCAGTTATCTGCCTCAAACGAGCCTGGTTCAAGCCAACCTGCGTAACGCTAATTTGTCTGGCGCGACGTTGGTGGGCAGTGTTTTAAAGCGAGCCGATCTGGCCTATAGCAGTCTCGCTATGGCGGATCTGCGCTACGCGGATGTCTCCGAAGCATCAATGACCGGAGTAAACCTTCGCCGCGCAAATCTAGCGAACGCCGACTTGCGAGGGGCAGACCTTTCTTACGCGAATTTAACAGAGGCCGTATTACGTGGTGCTAAATTGGGTGGAGCGAGGCTAGATAAAGCCATCTGGATCGATGGTCGGGTGTGCGCGCCTGGCTCCCTAGGTGAGTGTAGCGCTCCCTCAAATTAACCACGCCGTTAGCTTGATCGTTTCCTCGCCTATACGGGTCACTTCAAACCTCTTTCTTCTTCACTGTTCCAAAATGGGTGGTAATAGTCTAATGTAATGATATGAAACAAGAACCTGCTATTCCTTCGGAACGAGCAGGTTCCTGCGTGTCATGCACAAAGGGAAAAACGTTATGACGAAGTACGTTGGTATCTTAACCTCAGGTGGAGACAGTCCCGGATTAAACGCCGCGATTCGAGGTGTCGGCAAAGCGGCGATGGGATTTTATGATATGAAGGTCATCGGATTTCGCGACGGTTTTCGTGGCTTAATGGAAAATCGGACAATGCGTTTGGACGGGGGTGAGCTGTCTGGCATCTTAACGATTGGAGGCACCATACTCGGCACCAGCCGCGACAAGCCTCACCGTATGTTAGTGGGTGATAAGATTTGCGATATGACGGATGTAATTCTAAAGAATTATGAAGCCAACCATCTGGATGCTTTGGTGTGTCTCGGTGGTGGTGGCACACAAAAGAACGCCTTGCGGCTAAAAGAACGAGGGCTGAATGTCATCACGCTCCCAAAGACCATCGATAATGATGTCGCCATGACCGATGTCACGTTTGGGTTCGATACAGCGCTCACTATTGCCACGGAAGCTATAGATCGTTTACACAGTACGGCTCATAGCCATCACCGAATTGTCGTGGTTGAGATCATGGGGCACGGGGCCGGTTGGTTGGCGCTCGGTGCGGGAATTGCAGGGGGGGCCGACGTCATACTCTTACCGGAAATCCCCTACGACGTTGAACACGTCGCCCATACCATCCGCGAACGACGCCGTGCCGGCAAGCCGTTTAGTATCGTGGCGATGGCCGAAGGGGCTATAGAAACAAAGGTACTTGACGAAACTAAGGCGGCTGAGAAGAAAAAGGCGCGAGCGAAAACGAAAGATGAGAAGAAGAGCGCGAGCGCTGAATTGAAGAAGGTGGGAGCGCAATATACCGATAAGACGTTGACGCTGGCTAAACAGCTTGAGACGCTCACTGGGCTCGAGTCACGCGTCACCATTTTAGGTCATCTGCAAAGAGGCGGTACGCCGACAGCTGCAGACAGGCTCTTGGCAACTCGCTTGGGCGCCGCGTGTAGCGGTTTTCTCAATGACGGAACCTACGGGGTGATGGTCGCGGCGCGCGGCGACGGCACGGAACCGGTTCCGTTGGAACACGTGGCGGGAAAACGAAAGACCATACCTTTCGATCATCCCTGGATAGAGACGGCACGCCGGGTGGGGATCGGTCTCGGTGATTGACGTTGCTTCTGGCCTCGGACGGCTAGCCGGCATTCACGTATTAAAGATAATGCAAAAACTCCAACGCTGCTTCTGATAAGCCTTTGCATAAGGGCCGCGGAAAAAAATAAGTATCCAACCTTGCTTGTCTTTTCACTCAGCTTCTGCGTTACGGCACGTGTTACATATTTCAATATGCGCCACTTGCCGCGCTTTGAATCTGAGCAAAATTCCGGCGCAATCTTTGGATAATTATTATTTTCCGCGGCCCTAAGCAGACAATCGATTCCAGCATTCGAACGCGTTTGGCCATGAGCTCATGAGCCATCCGCGAAAGAGTTGGTAGCCTGGATGGCACTTGCGTAATCCGGGGATGGCAGTGGTAATACTCCTGGATTCCGCAAGCGCTATCCAGGCTTCTTTGCTTATATCGCGTAGACCATTGACGATGTGCAAGGATGCACAAGTGTCGCGTTAGCACGGACGGCGAGGGCGGCCGGGCGGAAAGCCAAGCATATGCCACACTCACCCCGGCACAAACACACGGTTTCCTCGCGCCATGATTGCGTCGCTCAGTAGAAACTTAGAAGGGCTATTTTGAGGGTAAAAAGGGCGGTTTAAGACCTAAAATCGCCTGGGTTTTTGTAGAAACCTCTTGATTATGAACCTGTTGCGTTGGTCCAGCCCCGTGCTACGCCCTGTTCTCCCGTGATGACCTTGCGTTATCACCCACTGAAGCAACACGGACTCGATCTATAGTTTGGGCGAGAATGGCGTCTCGCGGTTGCTCTGAGCTGGATGAGGTGGTTAAGATTTTCACAATATTAAATGTTAATTATATTATACTGTAATAATAAAATAGGCATTGGGTGGTGGAATATTTTTTTTGGAATGCAAAGCGATTATTCGTCTTGTCTTTATTGATAGGCAGCGGCGCGCTCAGGCAGTTCGGGTGGCGGACTACTGCGAGAGGAGCGGAATGGCCCTAGCAAACCATACCGTCTACGCGCGTAAACCCAATGGAAACTGCGTTCGCCATAAATATAATGGGAAACCAACAGTAGCATTCATGAGTACCGGGCAAACCGTTTTCGTTGTTGATGATGACGCCGCAGTAAGGGATTCGTTGAGTTGGTTAATTAAGTCTGCTGGATTAATTGTTCAAACCTACCCGACCGCGCTGGCATTCTTGGATGCGTACAAAGAGGGCGAGAGGGGTTGCCTCATCGTCGATGTTCGCATGCCCGGGATGAGCGGTTTAGAGCTGCAAGAGTCGCTTTCCAAGCGACGTATTCGCGTTCCTGTCATTGTTCTGACCGGCCACGGAGACGTTCCGATGGCAGTGAAAGCCATAAAGGCTGGAGCGTTAGAGTTCATTGAAAAGCCGTTCGACGATCAAATGTTGCTGGATCGAATCCAGGACGCGCTCGAAGAGGAAAAACAAACAAAGCAGTCCGAAGAAAAGAGAAAGGAAATTCTTTCGCGTTTATCGACCTTAACAAAGCGGGAACGTGAGGTATTTGAGTGGGTAATATTGGGAAGTCCAAACAAAGTGATCGCCGCGCACTTAGATATTAGTTGCCGAACGATAGAGATTCATCGCAAACGAGTGATGGAGAAAATGAACGCTCGTTCCTTGCCGGAACTTGTCCGTATGGGCTTGACTATCGAGCCTAAGTAACCGATATCCCTTCTAGCTTGACCGAATTTATCACAGGATTTGGGCGCCTTCGCTTTGTTCGAAAAATACAAACCGATTGTCTTTTAAAGAGTTAAAGATATTTAGGGCTCGCGAAAGAATAACTTCGTATTTTTCGCGCCCAGATTTGGGTCAGTTTTGGACGATCCGATTGAGCAAATCCGCAGGACTGGTCGGGCTAATTCGAGGATTTTGCGATTGAGGATTGTTCAAAGGTGGCCCGAAGATGGGATGCGAAAAGCGTAAGTAATTTTTTCGCGAGCCCTTAGTTGCCGTTGGACAGCTAAAAGTAAAGATCACAAATAGTATTTAACGTTCGGACTGTTATGGCTGGACACGTTGTAATAACTACGACGTCGAGTGCTAGTCTTTCAATTCAACGAA
>CALZJI010000503.1 GCA_945787615.1 uncultured Chromatiaceae bacterium
ATATTTTCAACTCACTTTCGCGCTCGTGCATACGGGTGGCGCGCATCGAAACTCGCGTGTCAGCGAATCCGAGAGGCGGTGTCCGAGATCAAGAAGGTTGCCAAGAGGGATCCAATTCTCGGCGCCGAAGGCGCAGTGCGGCTTATGGAGAAACTGTGGCCAGCGTTGGAACATGTGGACGACTCTAGTGGTGCGCTCGGGTCCGCAGTTTCTAAGGCGATTGATGCGTTGATCCCCGTTATCGTTAATGCGCCAGCAAATGAAAAGACGCGCGGCAAGTGGCTCGAGCGACTTTGGAAAGCGGTGGAAGATGACGGTGTTGATTATCTCAGCTCGGTGGTAGATCGGTGGGGCGAGATTTGCGCTTCCGAGTTGGTGGCGAACGAGTGGGCGGACGAGTTGTGTTCGAGTGTCCGTGCGTGCTGGTCTGATTCGAGACCCGGGAACTATTTCGGCGGGGCCACTGCCTGCCTATCCTGCTTGGTAGTGGCGGGTCGCTATCAACAGGTTCTCGACTTACTTGAGCTACCGACCCATCCGTTTTGGCATTATCGCCGGTACGGTGTTCAGGCCCTGTTAGCCATGGGCAAGAAGGCGGAGGCCATTCAGTACGCGGAAGCCTCGCGTGGTTTGAACCAACCGGACGTTGCGATTGACCAAGTTTGCGAAGATATTCTGATTTCTTCCGGGCTGCATGAGGAAGCTTATCGGCGCTATGGGTTAGGTGCAGCGGTGGGTACTTCTTATCTGGCGCGGTTTCGTGCCGTGGCGAAGCGATACCCCGTGAAGGACAAGGCGGAGATCCTCGCTGACCTTATCGCCACAACTCCGGGCGAGGAAGGCAAGTGGTTTGCAACCGCCAAGGAACTTGAGTTTTTTGATATAGCGCTGGAGCTCGCGAGTAAGACACCCTGCGACCCGAAGACGTTGACAAGAGCCGCAAGGGACTACCTTGAAAGCCAACCAGATTTCGCGCTCGGCGCCGCGTTAACGGCGCTTCATTGGTTATGCCAAGGCTGGGGTTACGAGGTGACGAACTTCGATGTTCTGGAAGCCTACGACCGGGCGATGGATGCTGCCAAGGCGTTGGGTGTTATCGATGACGTCCAACAAAAGGTTCGGCGCCTCCTAGAAACGGAAAACAGCGTGTCCGGAACATTCGTCAGGCAGTCGTTGGGTGCACGTATTCGTTTCGATCGGTTTTCTGCAAATACAAAGTGATCGCGTATCGAAACGAAAGGCGAAAGACACATTAGCTCGCGAAGCTTGTGCTTGGCGAATTACTAATTCTCGCCCAAAAACAGTCCTTTCGCCAGTCTTGTAATTATCACGGACACGCGTAATATCGAGGTCTATGAGGACCGCGTTATTGCTCATCGTTCATTTTCTTGTCACCCTCGCGAAATTGGTGGGGCCAGGTGGTGCACGGGCGGTGATAGCAGAAAGCCTGCTGGTTAAACATCAACTCATTGTGATTAATCGAACCCGACGGCGAGCGCCCAGTCTCAGCGTTCTGGATCGATTCCTGTTCGGGTTTTGGTCGCTGTTCCTGAACCCAAAACGCTCCGCGGGCCTCCCATGGACTAAAGAGAAATTTATCCGAAAAGTATTTTAACTCCGGCACATAATGTGCAGGTATATTCACCGGCCGGATCAAATTTCTTCCCTTGTGTGGCGGGGTTGAAAATACGGCGCCGCGTCGGCGCCACAACCGGCGATCCATTGCCAACTCGCGCTATTATTCGCGAGATCCGCATCCACTAGGCAATCCCAAAACTACGTCTCGCCGTGGCGCCAGTGTATGAGTAGGTTCTTCACGAGGAACGAGCCGACGATCATGCGTACTCGATTGTGCATATATCCGGTTCGCCACAACTCGCGCATACCGGCGTCGACTAACGGATAGCCGGTTTGGCCAATTTTTATGGGGCAATTCCGGGAAATGATAGAGTAGGGAAAAAGAAAATTCTCGCCATCCCAGGTCGCTCAGGAAATGATCAACATCTTTGTTATCCCCTCGGCTGCGCGCCGCGTCCCCCTCAAATATAGAAAGCCTGCCTTTTAAACGCTTGTTTAATGCATTCAAGGGGTGATGTAGCCACCATCGAGCGGCGCATCCAATGGATTGCTCCTCGGCAGCTTCATCATCAAGAACAAAAAATCGGGAGTACGACGCCTGGTTTCGCGGCCGCGTATAAGGCGACCTCAACGCTAAGAAAAACAGACCCACCG
>CALZJI010000504.1 GCA_945787615.1 uncultured Chromatiaceae bacterium
ATTTTAGGGTGGTGACCTAGCTTCGGAGGTTCCCAATGTGCTTTTTGCGAGACCAATGAAATATGGCTAAAAGTAAAATTTGTATTGCCACGAGAAAAAGCCCACTTGCGATGTGGCAGGCGGAATATGTGCGCGACTGCCTAAGGAAGGCCCATCCTGGACTGGAGGTTGAGTTTCTTAAAATGGTGACTGAGGGCGACAAGATACTCGACAGTCCTTTGGCGAAAATTGGCGGTAAGGGTCTCTTCGTAAAAGAGTTGGAAAAAAGCCTTTTGGATAAACGGGCCGATATCGCCGTTCACTCGATGAAAGATGTGCCCGTACACCTACCACTAGGCTTACATCTCTCGACCATATGCATCCGAGAAGATCCTCGCGATGCCTTTGTCTCGAAACGCTTCTCAACCCTGGATGATTTACCCAATGGCGCCTGCGTGGGCACTTCTAGCCTACGGCGGCAGTGCCAATTGCGTCGGACGCGTCCCGACCTGGTCATAGAAGATTTGCGCGGGAACGTGGGCAGCCGCCTCGACAAGCTCGACCGAGGCGTTTATGACGCCATTATCCTCGCCTCGGCAGGCCTGTTACGGCTCGGGCTAAAAGACCGCATTGCTCAGTATATCCCCACGAACGTGATGCTTCCAGCGGTCGGCCAAGGCGCCGTAGGCATCGAATGTCGTCAAGAAGACGACCAAACCAACGCCTTGTTATCCGCTCTTAACCACCAGGACACAAAAATTAGAGTTTCCGGCGAACGCGCAATGAACCACCGGTTGGAAGGGGGTTGCCAGGTTCCTATTGCGGGACACGCGGAGCTGTACGACGATCAGATCGTTATTCGCGGCTTGGTTGGAAGACCCGACGGCTCTGAAGTGATCGAGGGGGAGATGACAGGGAAACGAAAAGACGCGGTGGAACTTGGGACGAAATTGGCCGACGACTTACTTGCTCGAGGAGCCGGCCTGATCCTTAAGGAACTATACCACAAAGAATAAAGGGCTACTGCTTACGTTTCGGGAATATTAAGCGCGAACGACGCAGAAATATTATGGCCTTTTATCATAGGGACAGGACACCTTATACCCCAAGAATGCAAAGGTAATTCCGCTCGGTTTTAACAAATTACGTCGCCGAAGTCTTATTTTCCCCATGCCAGTAGACAAATGCAACGCCGCTGCGCTACAAAGTACTAGAAAAATGCCGGCGCTGCGTTTAAAGTTTTACTTGGGCGGACAAGGAGCTTATGCCCGAACAGTCGCTGGGCGGGGTATTGTAAAAAATATTATTCGGGAGCGCCCGCGTGGGCCTTTTCCCAATAATGCATTAGAGTCAATGACCAACGATTTCGCCTTACGCGACGTGTGCGTGTTAGTGACGCGACCAAGCGAACAGGGCCAAGCGCTTTGCGCCCAGATAGAAGCGGCAGGTGGATGTGCAATACACATCCCCGTGATAGAAATTGTCGCACCGAAGAATATCGCGGCGCTACGCGACGTGACGGAGCGGCTGCCCGAGTTCGAGCTAGCCATTTTTGTCAGCACAAATGCGGCATCCTGGTGCGTTCGATGGTTAAGGGATCTAGGAGCGGACTGGCCAACATCAGTTGGTGTTGGCGCAGTAGGAAAGGCGACTGCGAAAGAATTACTCCGATTGGGTATTCACGTAAACCTTATTCCTAACGGCCGGTACGACAGCGAAGGTTTGTTAACATTAGCGGCTTTACAACAGGTCGCCAATAAAAGAATAATAATTTTTCGAGGCGAGGGGGGGCGCGAACATTTAGCATCCGAATTAAAACAACGAGGCGCTAGCGTCGAGTATGCCGAGGTCTACGCACGCCGCCGACCTCAAGCGTCGCTTAATCAACTGCTACCCGCCGCGAAGAGAGCTAAGGTTAACTGTATCGTTGTCACGAGCAACGAAGGGTTGCAAAACCTCTACGACATGGCGGGAGAATCGCTGCGCAACTGGTTAGTCGCAATGCCGCTGGTGGTGTTAAGTCAACGTGCGGTGACACTTGCCAAGCAGTTAGGATTTAAGCGAGAACCCGTGGTTGCACCACAGGCTAGTGACCAAGCGATTGTGGAAACGATAGAAAAATGGCCACGACAACAATAAATATCTTGAGGACTGTTCTATGAGCGATAAACCAGAAAGACCCACAGGAGAGAGTAAACCTACGGGCGCTGAACAAAAAGCACAACCGGCCGCGAGGCCACAAACCACTGCCCACCAAGCGCCCGCAAAAAAGGCGGCCGGGATTGCCGGAAGCGCCTCAAGTGGTGGCGCCGCGGGAATGGCTGCGCCTCGGCGTTCGTCGTCCTCGCAGCCGAGTACCGCGGGCGGAACATCAAACGGTTCCAAAGGGGGTACCTTAGCAACGATCGCCGCTGTGTTAGGTCTTATTGCCGTGGCAAGCGGTTTCTACCTGTGGAGTGAACTGGCGAAAGTTCAACAGACTCTGGCTAGCGCCACTGGCGTTGACCAAGGTCAGCTGGATAAACTGCAACAGAATCTGGAAAAAACGTTAAGCACGCAGACGGAAAAAGCAACAGCAGAACTCAAAGCAACCGTTGCTGAAGCGCGTGGCGAACTGGCGCAGGAACTTACCGCCTCGGCGTCAAAATCCACCAACGTTTCGACATCGTTGCAGGGCGAGTTTCGCCAATCTATCGCCCAGGTGCAAGGCACGATTAACGGATTGCGCGGCAACATGCAACAACGCGACGCGGAGACGGAACGATTAGTAGCCACCACGCGCGGCGAATTGCAGGGCGAGTTTCATCAAGGGATCAGCCAAACCAACGACGAGTTGGCAAAAGCCAATGCAGCCATCTCAGAGTTAAAGGGTTCTTTTGGCGAGCTACGCCAACAGGTTAATGACCAAGTTCAAGCGACAATGAATAAAGTTGACGAACGCCTACAGACCACTGCAGAAGCGCAAGCGGCGATCCAAGCTACGTTAACAGAATCACAGGCAGAACTTCGCAACGCGGTCGGCCGCAATCGCGTGGGTTGGGCTTTGGCGGAAGTGGAATATATGCTAAATGTCGCCAATGAACAAGTTCTCTTAGAAGGAAATCCCGCAAAAGCTATCACGACATTACGTACCGCTGACCAACGCCTGAAAGCGTTAAACGACCCGACGTTGCTCTCGATTCGAGATACGGTGAAACGAGACATTGCCGCCTTAGAAAAAGTGCAAGTGCCGGATATTCCGGGCATTGCACTCACGCTTGATCGCCTCACTTCAGAAGCAGAGCAACTTCACTCTGTAACTCCGAGCGCGACAAACAGCCGAACCACTACCGCCGCTGTTGAACAACCGCCGACCGAAACCATAGCAGACAGTTCGCTGCTTGCGGTAAAAGGATTTGCCAACGCCGCGTGGGAAGGTATTCGTGGTCTTGCCATTGTTAAGAAAGATGGGCAAGTCATCGGACCCCTGCTACCACCGGACCAAGCCTTCTTCCTACAAAAAAACTTACAACTGAAACTGCAATCGGCGCGCCTCGCCTTACTACGCCAGGACGATAAAACGTTCCACGCCAGTTTAACAACAGCGTTGGAGTGGACGGAAGACTACTTCGATTCAGAGGCAACGACAACGAAGAAGTTTATTGAAGAGCTTAAGCAGCTAAACGCGCTCAACTTGGCCCCTGCGCTTCCTGATATCTCCAATTCACTCCAGGCGTTAAGAGCGATTTAATCAAGGCGTTAATAGGCATTGGCAATGAGACGACGGTGAAACGCTGTCGAATATTTAGAAAACGACCCTTTTTATAAAGGGTACAAAGGGGAGCAAAGCGATCATGAGATTACTGATCCTAGCGATAATCGTTCTGGTCGGAGCAATATTTTTAGGCTTAGAAATACAAAAAGATCCTGGCGAATTTTCCATACAAGTTCGCGGATGGAGCGTTGAAGGGTCGGTTGCGATTCTTGCAGGCGTACTCATAGCGTCATTCGTCGTGTTTTACATTGCGGTACGACTGCTCGGAAGAGTCACACCGCGCCAGGTACGTAAGCGCGGAGCACGGCGTCGAGAGCAACACGCACGCAAAGCCTTGAATCGAGGCATGACCGAACTGGCGCAAGGCCACTGGAACCGTGCCGAAAAACGCTTGACTAAAGCGATCAAACACCCGGAGACCGCAGTCCTTGGCTATCTGGCAGCGGCTCGAGCAGCGCAGGAACGCGGCAACACTGAAAACCGAGATCGTTATCTCGAGCTTGCCAAACAGACCAACACACGCCCGGACATTATCGTCGGCATCACCGAAGCACAATTGTTAATTGCGAACCAGCAGTTGGAGCAAGCGGCGTACCAGTTACGCCAGTTGTACCGCCGCGACCCTAAAAACACACTTATTCTTCAGCTACTCAAGGACTGTTACTTAGAAAGCCATTCGTGGAAGGAGCTGGCGCAACTCATGCCGGACCTCGAGAAGACCGGTGTTGTTACAAACTCTGAAGCGCTCCACATGGAGCGTAACGCTTACGCGCATGTATTGGCGAAAGCGGCTCATACCGGAGAAGACAGCCGGGCACTTGACGCGGCCTGGCGGGATGTACCTCATTCATTACGCCGCGACAAACAAATCCTTGCTATCTACATCCGTTATTTGGTCGAACATGGCGAAGGCGCGCGACCCGAAACAATTCTACGAAATCGGCTCAACAAGCAGTGGGAAGATGAGTCGATATACCTCTACGGCCTTGTTGATAGCGGCGCACCACCACAACAACTGACCACTGCGGAACGTTGGTTGAAGCGCCACGGCGATGACGCTACGTTGCTGCTCACACTGGGTCGACTGGCATTGCGAAATCACCTGTGGGGTAAAGCGAGAAGCTACTTGGAGAAAAGTATAAAGCTGGACCCGCGCCCCGAGACCTATATGCTGCTTGGCAAGCTGCTGGAACAAACCGGCGAAAACGTGATCGCCGGTGAATGTTTTCGCGAGGGGCTCAATATCACGGTGCGAGATGAGATGCTGTTAGAGCGTACCCCCATCGAAACAACGGAAAAGGGACTTGAAAAACCAAAACAAGCGCTGGCTACGGTTCCCCCAGTAACTACGCCAGCCCCTACAGCACTGGCAGGAGAACCCGCGTCATAATAACAACCGTGTAGCAGCGTAGCGACATTACGCCGCCATAAAACGAAAGCCCTCTGGCGAAAGCCCGAGGGCTTTTTTATCCTCTCGTCGAGCCTGTATTATTCTTGAAAAAGCGATCAGCTGTCAGCTTCCAGCGCTTGTTGCTCAACGGATTGAAATAGAATCGCCGCTCACCAGCAGGGTCTGCGGGGTAAGCCACGGTATTCGGCGCGACGCGGCGGATACCTTGCGCTACCGGCCGTTACGGCCGATAAAACGAATTTTCGCGAAAAATAGCCGGTGCACGCCATGTAAATGTTGTAATTTATGTTCTATACGCTCAATTTTGAATTAACCGCCGCTATGACAACACTCACTTTTTCTACGCCTGATGCCGCCGAAGCTGCCTTCTACCGTGCGTTCGAAAGCACGGATCTGTCCGCCATGATGGCTGTGTGGCACAATGGGGATTACGTTGAATGCATTCATCCTATGGGGGGAAGGCTTAAGGGCCTGAGCGCTATACAAAAAAGCTGGGAACAAATTTTCAAAAACGCGCCTAAGCTAAAATTCAACGTGTCCGCTCAGCAACGGATTTATCACCCAGATATCGCTGTTCACATCGTCAACGAGAATATCTACTCCGCGCGAGGCGCTGAGCAACATTCTGTTATGATCGCGACCAACATCTACGAACATATTCAGCGCGGGTGGCGTATGATCCTGCATCACGCATCGCCTGCTCCACGCAACACTGTACCTAGCGTTCCACCGCCAGCTACCGCGATGCATTAGGGCCGCGGAAAATAATAATTAGCCAAAGATTGCGTCGGTTTTTGGCTCAGATTCAAGGCGCGGCAAGTGGCGCATATTGAAATATGTAAGACTTGCCGTAACGCAGAAGCTGAGTAAAAAGACAAGCAAGGTTGGATAATTATTTTTTTCCGTGGCCCTTAGGTTACCAACAGCTGAAAGAGCACCACATGCACTCTATACGGCCAGCTTACACAAATCG
>CALZJI010000505.1 GCA_945787615.1 uncultured Chromatiaceae bacterium
AAGAATGTTCAATACTTGACCACCATCAATCGTTTCCCCGATTGCCACACGCTTACCATTAATCATCGCGTAACGCCGTTCAGGTGAGATCACGATGGACTGCAACGTAAGGGGTGCACGTTTTTTCTTTACTGTGGTCGCGCTCCAACGCGTCGCTCCTGTGTTATACGGTTGAGTGGGATCCTCCAATCCGCCAGCCACATCGCCCCCCCAACATGGGAACGTAATTAACACGGCGCCCAGCACCATCATTCCGTTTGGGTTCAGCCAATCGAACATCATTACGCCTTAATCCACGCCTCGTCAGTACTGATGGTGTGAAACTCCAGGGTCACCACCGATAATGGATACTGTTGAGCGTCGAGCGTTACCTCGTCCCAGAATATACGCCAAGGTAACTTCTCCACTGTTGAGAGATAAC
>CALZJI010000506.1 GCA_945787615.1 uncultured Chromatiaceae bacterium
ATAAGTAAGGAACAATCCCATGAGCATAACAGGACGATCACGTGATACATCTGCATGGTCACTGGTTTTTATTTCCTTTTTAACCGCTTTCTCTGGTGTTGTACTCGCCAAGAATAACTTTGTCGAGATTCCGAAAAACGCTAGCGCTAAAAATTATGGAAGTGGGTGGGAATGTGATAGGGGTTATAGCGGGTTCAATGGAGCCTGCGTCGAGATCACGGTGCCGGCAAACGCTTACCTAACAAAATCCTCCTACGGTCGCATTTGGAATTGTTTTCGAGGTTATCAAGAGATCAATGACACTTGCGACCTAATCGAAGTTCCCCCAAATGCATATCTCACCTCATCCGGTGATGGTTGGCAATGTAGTCGTGGGTATCGAGTGGTCGACGACGCCTGTGTTATTGTAAAAGTACCAGCAAATGGCTATTTTGTAGATTCGACGTATGGCAATGGATGGGAGTGCGAGCGTGGCTATCGAGCAGTAGATGAGTCATGTGTTGCTATCGCGGTGCCTGCAAATGCTTATTCGACATTCACAAGCTATGGAGACGGTTGGGAGTGTGTTCGAGGTTATAAACAGGCCAATAAGACCTGTACCATTATTGAAATCCCTCCTAATGCTTATCTGGACCGACACGGTGATCGATGGCGATGCCATCGTGGGTATCGCAAGGACAATAAAGCATGCATCGCAGTGAATGTGCCGGAAAATGCTCACTTAGACTATTCCGGTAACAATTGGGACTGTAATCGACCGCACACAAAACGACGGGATAAAGATCAGGATAAGTGTGTTCTGCATTAAAGATTTGTATGCTGGTCAGGAGGCGACAAAATGCATCACGTGTATACGCCTGGTATGAAAATAACAGTTAAGCATAGGTCGATGCACAAGCTAAGTAATAGCACCTGTGAAAGTGTCTTAATATGTGTATCCACCAGCACACAGCAAAGGAGAATATTACAATGACCTCGCAGTACATTAACGGTGATTTTTGGGCTAATGGGGTCTATACAAATCCTTCAATACGCAAGCCGTGAGATTCAATGAATTTACACGCACCACACAGTTGTACAAATACATCATCGCCTAAAACACGGCGATTATTTTCGTCATAAAGGGATCTATTCAAGTTGCTAAAGAGTATGAGTTCTAGTTGTGACGTCGATCCGGTTCAGGCGTCCGGTACCCAGCCATGAGGTTGAGCTTCCCGAATCCAAGTCGCAATTTCGATGCAAGTGGAAGCCGCGTGCGCTTTTGGGGATATGATAGCGCGATTGAGGTTTTATTCTTTGTTGAAGTTGACGCTCTCAAACGGCTCTGTCCAGAGATGAGTGGCGCTGAAACAGGGTCTCTGCAGGCGTTTGATACCGCACGCAGCCGGATTCATGAGGTTGCGGACAAAGTCTATGGGCGCGGCGGTAAAGGTACCTTCGCTTACATTTTAACGGCGAAGGATTTTTAAAAATTAATTAAGTACGGTAAACCCCCGGCTTTGCCACATGGATGTAGGGAACTTAGACGCTCGGCGCCACAAAGGAGGGAGCGAGTCATGATGAAACTGTTAATAGCACCGCTACTCATCACCGGTTTACTGATGCAACAGGGGTTGGCGCAGGACGCCAAGCGCACGATCAGCAAGATAA
>CALZJI010000507.1 GCA_945787615.1 uncultured Chromatiaceae bacterium
GGCGCTCGCCTGGCAAGGCGTAAAAACGCCGGAATATAAGTATCTTTCAAGTTTTTACAACGCGGCCAGGCGAGATGGATCGAAGTCCAAAATGTGAATTAATTTTGACGCGAGCCCTAAGCATTACCAATCTAGTTTCGGCAAGCTTCGCGCGTTCCTGTAAGAAACGCACGCTAGCGCTTAAACCATAACAAAAGGCTATTTTTTCTTTCTCGCTCTTGGGTGGGCGCAATCATAAACAGTTGCTAGTCGCTGGAAGTCGAGGTGGGTGTAGATTTGCGTCGAAGAGATGTCGGCGTGGCCGAGAAGTTCTTGGACGGCTCGCAAATTGCCGCTTGACTCAAGTAGGTGACTGGCAAATGAATGGCGTAACATATGCGGGTGTAAATCCGAATTCAATCCTTGTCGACGCGCCCAAACCTTTAAACGCGATTGTACGCTGCGGGGGCTAAGGCGCTTCGACCGTTTACTAATGAAAAGCGCTGATTCGTTTGGCGGCGCGAAATTCCCGCGTACGTTCAGCCAGTCTTTTAACGCCGCAACGGCGTAACGGCCGAGGGGAACGATGCGCGTTTTCATGCCTTTACCCGTTACGCGCACAACATTGTCTGCCAGGTCGATGTCGGTGACATTCAAGGTTACGAGTTCGTTCAGTCGCAGACCGCACGAATAAAATAACTCTAGTATCGCGGCGTCTCTTGTGGCCAATGGCGTCTCTGTGGCGATGTTTAGCAGCTGGGACATTTGGTCGACATCAATGGATTTAGGTAGCTTTTGAGGTGCCTTAGGCGATTGAATACCCTGGGCGGGATCTGAAACGACTACTTTCTCCCGTAGGAGGTACTGGTAGAATGAACGTATTGCCGATAACCGTCGTTGGATACTTCGCCCACTCAGCCCCGCACGGTGTTGTTCGGTTGTAAACGCGCGTATACGTTGAGCGTCCACGCTTTGCCATTCATCGTACCGATTCTTTACACAAAAGGCGACGAACGTATTGAGGTCGTGTCGGTACGCGGAAAATGTATGCGACGACAATCCTCGCTCATCGCGCAGATGAGCGAGGAAGCGGTCAAGCCAACCGGTTTGTTCCGGCTTCATGGCGGGTCGGCTCCGCCGCGCGTTCGTAGCCGCCTTTAATGTGAATGTCGTTGTATGGCCCGGCTGGCGATCTGGCCCAGTTGGGTAAGAAATACCGTTCCCTTGCTGACGTGAAAACGCCTCGGATCATGACTGCCGATAGCGATCAAACCGTATAAGCATGATGCTGTTGTGTTCGCATCGGCAATCAACGGTATGAGGGCGGCTGACTTAATTTCTGTTGCGGCTTTTTCAAATAAAAACGAGAGCTGACCCGTTTTTAGGCGCCCGCAAACAGGGGAACCTTTTTCAATAATCGTGCCGAACACTTCCAAACGTGGGTCCGTAGACTGTGTGAGCAAAAGGTTTTGTTCCGCTGTTAACACGGTGGTGGGACACTCAATAGCGTCTGCCATTAACGCGATGGTCACAACATCCGAGGGAAATTGGCGTTGTAAGTGTTGGCTCACGGCTTTAATCACTTCGATGAAGGCGTTCGCGCTGAGTAAGGCGAGCGTTAAATCGTGCATGTTTTCGCTAAGCTTATTGTTCTCGCGGGCAATATCCACCAGATCGTGAAGTTTTTTCTTAAGTTGGCGGTTGGATTCTCTCAACGCTGAAACTTGGCGTTCGACAAGTGAGACAGCGCCGCCGGTGTGGTGGGGGAGTTGGAGGTTTTCCAATAGCGTCGTGTGTTGTTCGAAGAAGTTCGGGTGATGTTGTAAAAAGGAGATAACCGCATCTTCTTCCATAACATTGCGCTGTACTTCTTGTTCCTGGCGAGTGCTCATAGTTCTATTTTCCCTTCAAATACGTAAGCAGCGGGTCCCGTCATCCAAACCGGATCGCCAACTTGAGACCATTGGACAAACAGACGTCCCCCCGGCAGATCAACGTATACCTTATCATCAAGTAAGCCTAATTGGCGCCCGATTACCATAGCGGCGCATGCGCCTGTGCCGCACGCAAGCGTCTCGCCAACACCCCTTTCGTGCACTCGAAGGCGGACGTTTCGGCGGTTGATGATCCGCATAAAACCTACGTTAACCCGTTCTGGAAAGCGCTCATGGTGTTCAATGAGCGTGCCGAGCTCAGCCACCAATGCCGTGGTGGTATCGTCTACCAGCAATACGGCATGGGGGTTCCCCATCGATACAGCCCCGATATTAAGCGTCTGCTCGCCGACGCGCAACACGTAATCTAGGTTCCGTTGCTCGGCCTTAAAAGGGATAGACGCTGGCTCGAACTGGGGTTTACCCATGTTAACGGTAACTTCACCGTTGGGCTCGATGCGGGGATGGATAATGCCAGTCGAGGTCTCGACCGCGATTTCGTTTTTCCGTGTTAGGCCGCGGTCTCTTACATAGCGGGCAAAACATCGGGCCCCATTACCGCATTGGCCGACCTCGCTTCCATCGGCATTAAAAATACGGTAACGAAAATCGACCTCAGTTTGCGTCGGTCGTTCAATCACGAGAACCTGGTCGCAACCGACACCAAAGTGCCGGTCAGCCAGGAAACGAATTTGCTCTGGTGTCAACTCAACGGCTTGGGAGATGGCGTCAATGACGACGAAGTCGTTGCCTAGGCCGTGCATCTTAGTGAAATCGAGGATCATGGGGGTGCTGAGTTAAATCAAACCGAGCGGGGCAAAATCAATTCGGTGTAACTACTTCGATGTAGCTACTATAGCGTAAAAGTGAAAGTGGAGCTGTTTTTTTTTCGAACGAACATTAATCCATCACGAAAAGGTTTCCCTGGCGTTCTCCTCGTCTCACGGCGCCGGCGGTTGACTTAGGGCTCGCGAAAATATAACTTCGCACGTTTCGCGCCCGGATTTGGGTCAGATTTAGACAATCCGATTGAGCAAAACCGCGGGACTAGCCCGGCTAATTCGAGGATTTTGCGATTGAGGATTGTTCAAAGATGGCCCCAAGATGGGAAGCGAAAATCGTAAGTTATTTTTTCGCGAGCCCTTAGGGCCACGGAAAAGAATAAATATCCAGCCTCGCTTGTCTTTTTGCTCAGCTTCTGCGTTACGGCAAGTGTTGCATATTCCGATATGTACCACTTGCCACGCCTTGACTCAGAGCAAAAACCCGACGCAATCTTTGGATAATTATTATTTTCCGCGGCCCTTGTGATGTTGATCGGTGTGTCGGCTCGTTTTTACGGTTTAGGCATCCGACGGATGATGTGCGTGTCGCACTCCGGTTGAATGGTCGTATGGGAAATGCCGAAACGCTCTTGAAGCAATCTGTTCAACGTCGTGAGAACAGACCGCCATGCCGTGATGTCATCGATGACAACGTGGGCCGATAGGGCAATGTGGCCAGACGAAAGCGTCCAAATGTGTAAGTCGTGAACAGAGCAAACATCGTCGGCTCGGGCCATTGCCGTTCCCACTTCAGAAAGGTCGAGATGAGCGGGGACGCCTTCCATGATGACATGGAGCCCATCGCGCAACAAGTGAAGGGCCGAGAAGAGAATCAGTATACAAATAAATATGGATAAAATCGGGTCTATGGGCGTCCAGCCGGTGAAAATGATTACCGCGCCCGCCAGCAGCGCTGCGATGGAGCCCAATAAGTCTCCCATGACGTGGAGCAGTGCGCCGCGGGTATTCAGTGTTTGTTCACCCCGGCTCAGTATAACGGCTAAACCAACATTAACGACGAGCCCCAATGCGGCGATGAAAACTACGGTTGCGCCCGATACTGGTTGGGGCGTTTGTAGGCGTTCTATTGCCGCGATAACGATGCTCGCGACAATAACTATCATCGTAATGCCGTTGATAAGCGCGGCGATCACTTCAGCGCGGCCTAAGCCGTAAGAATGCCGTGCTGAAGGTGGTTGGCGGGCCAACCACGCGGCAAAGGCGGCCACTCCGAGTGCGGTGGCATCGGAAACCATGTGTCCCGCATCCCCTAACAGCGCCAATGATCCGGCCAGCCATCCACCAACGGCTTCTAATAGTGCGAACGCCAACGTAATGCACAGCGCCCAAAAAAGCGCGTTGCCCCTTAAAGGGTGATAGTGATGATGGTGGGCGTGATTATGGGTTTCGGCCATAGCGTGAATAGACAGAACGAAATCTTCGGGTCCATCGAAACGTGATTAATACGATCTCGTAAACAACATAGTAGCAGATTGTGGCATTACGTCGGAGGCTACAAATCGTGAGCAGATTCGTGGTATGTTGAAGATTGAGCGGGCTGAGAGACTAAGGGCTCGCGTCAAAATTAAGAGATAGCGGACAGCTAGGAGTACGTAAATGGAAAGTTTGCCACAAGACGAATTGGAACCTATAAAAAAGCAGTTGCTTGAGCGGCGCTCGGCGTTGCTGAATGAAATCCGCGACGAATTAAAGCGTTCGGACGAGCAGCGTTATATCGATCTCGCAGGCCGGGTTCACGATTCCGGCGATGAGGCGGTTGCCGACTTATTAGTGGACCTGGATATTGCGATCGTGGGGCAACACATACAAGAAACCCGGGATATTGAAGAAGCGTTACGGCGAATGAAGGAGGGCGGATACGGATTTTGTGAGACGTGTGGCGAAAAAATAGTCCTTGCCCGGCTACAAACACAACCAACCGCGCTTCGGTGTTTAGCGTGTCAGGACCGTTATGAGAGGAGTTACGCGCAACAAGGTCGTCCCAAATTGTAACTGTCCTCATGGCGAAGACCCTAGGCGGACCAGGGTGGCCAAAGAGGGGGCGCCGTCGGAAAAGGGTCACGCTGGTGCGTTTTTACATCGCTCGATGGCCGCCAAGATGGCAGTTAATAGTATATAACTCAATTTCCTGGGCGCACTTTCCTTAATTGAGGGGGTTTTTTACTTTTGAAGGGTTGGTGGCGCTAAACGTGGAACCTTAAGAATCGTCTAATTAATTAATAATTCAGGGTTTACTGCGTTTTATACAATTCCATATCTGTTGCGCCCACGGCTTGAGTCGCTACATTGAATCCGGCAACACTCAATTTCCCGGTTGTCTTTATTAAACAATCCTTTATCCTTAACGAGTTTTTGTTGGCTGCTTGAAGAATACGAGTATCTGGTGTTTCGCGCGTCGCCGCCCTAACGGGCAGGGGCACAAGAGCTTCAAGGGGTCCCCATTGGAAAGGGGTTTTAAGGTTGCAAAACGTTGTAATGGTTCCGAAGGGAGGGGTTAGTTTATGAGTGTTGCCGGAATTATCCCGATTGCGTTGGGAGGCGTGGGTTTGTACGCGGCCTACAAGGTGTACGGGAAGGTCAAGGAATACGATGGCGGCGAAGGAAAGGTCAAAGAGATCGCTGAGGAGATCCATTTAGGGGCGATGGTCTTTATTCAGCGTGAATATAAGATTCTTGCTGGGTTTGCCGCAATTGTACTGCTACTGCTATGGAGCTCGTTGGGGTTCGGTACGGCCTTCGCGTTTCTTGTGGGAGCGCTCGCTTCGGCCAGCGCTGGCTACATCGGGATGTACACGGCGACCCAAGCCAATTCCCGTACCACTGTCGCGGCCCACAGCGACGGCGCGCCCGCGGCACTAACGGTCGCTTTTTTCGGTGGTTCCATCATGGGATTGTCGGTGGCCGCAATCGGTCTTTTAGGCCTGGGGCTATTGTACCTGTTTTTCGGTGGTGATCCCGAAACAGCCCACGCCATCCATGGTTTCGGTATGGGAGCCTCAACAGTGGCCTTATTTTCTCGCGTAGGCGGGGGGATCTTTACAAAAAGCGCCGACGTGGGCGCTGATCTGGTCGGAAAAGTCGAGGCCGGTATTCCCGAGGATGATCCTCGTAATCCGGGCGTGATCGCGGACAACGTGGGTGACAACGTCGGTGATGTCGCTGGCATGGGTTCGGATATATTTGAGTCTTACTGCGGTGCAATGATTGCCACCATCGCCATTGCCTCCACGCTAACGATGGAAGCCTTGACCGAAACGGGTGCCCAGTCTCATTTAATGTTTTTACCTTTAGGATTGGCGTCAGTGGGGATATTGTGCTCCATCGCTGGCATTGAGTTGGTGCGAAGATACAGCGCAAGATCACCGGAGGTCGCGCTTCGTATCGGAACGATGGGGGCTTCGGGTATTTTTATTGTCGCGTCGTTGCTTATGATCGCTATTGTAGACGTTACGTTTAACGTCTGGTTTGCGGTGTTGGCGGGTGCTTTAGGCGGCATTATTATTGGCTTGGTCACGGAGTACTACACCGGTGGTAAGCCCGTTCAGCGCATTGCTAAAGCCGGTGAGACCGGGCCCGCAACGGTCATGATCTCTGGTTTGGCCGTCGGAATGCAGTCGGTCGCCGTACCCCTTTTAACTATCTGCGCTATTATTTTTATCTCCAGTGAATTGGTGGGTCTCTACGGAGTGGGGATCGCAGCCGTAGGTATGCTGGCAACCGTTGGCATAACAATGGCTATCGACGCCTACGGGCCGGTTGCGGACAATGCCGGTGGGATTGCCGAAATGGCTGGACTTGGCGAAGATACGCGAAAAATTACCGATTCGTTGGATGAGCTCGGAAATACCACGGCAGCCATTGGCAAGGGTTTTGCTATCGGCGCGGCGGCCCTCGCCGCGCTGGCTATAATAGCGGCGTTTGTCGAGACGGTTTCTGCACGGATACCGGATTTTTCGTTGCACCTCACCAATCCTGTGGTGTTAGTGGGCATGTTTCTGGGCGGGATTTTCCCACTGTTGGTGGCTTCCATCACCATGACCGCTGTTGGGGACGCCGCCTTTGACATGATCAAAGAAATTCGCCGCCAGTTTCGCGAGATTCCGGGTTTGCTGGAGGGAACGGCAAAACCGGATACCGCGCGTTGTGTGGATATTGCGACTATGGCAGCCCTTAAGAAGATGGTGTTGCCCGGCGTGTTGGCCGTCGCGGCACCGGTAGTTGTTGGTTTTGGCCTTGGCGCAGAGGCGCTCGGCGGTATGTTAGGCGGCGCCCTATTGGGGTGCGTTATGATGGCGCTAATGATGGCCAATGCGGGCGGTGCTTGGGACAACGCAAAAAAGTATGTCGAAAAAGGCAACTTAGGTGGTAAAGGTTCCGATGTTCACAAGGCCGTGGTTGTGGGTGACACTGTCGGCGATCCTTTTAAAGACACTTCTGGGCCGTCGATGAACATCCTAATAAATGTCATGGCGATTGTGAGCTTAGTTATCGCACCGTTATTAACCGCCTAAGGGGTAGTTGTTATCCCGCTCCGGTTTTCGTCGGGGCGGGATAACGTTTAATGTCAGCGGAATAAGCGTCGACGGTTTGATGCATTACACTTTGAATTTTTTCGTTAATTTCTTCGGCACGGCGACATTTTTTAGGGTGACATATTGGGGCAGGCCGTGGCGAAAGGGGGGGAACTCCTCGCCTCGAATCAACGGCTCCAAATAGCGCCGACACGGCTCGGTGATGCCGAATCCGTCACGGGTGATGAAGGACCGGGGCATCATTTTTTCGACGTTAGCGACCTTGGCGAGCGGGGCTTCGCCGATGGTCCAGCGGTAGGGCTTGTCGGACTTTCGAACGATCGTGGGCATGACAGCGTTTTTGCCCTTCAAGGCTAAATCCACCGCGGCTTTTCCTAACGCATAGGCTTGAGTGACATCCGTCTTTGAGGCGATATGGCGTGCCGCACGTTGCAAGTAGTCGGCGACCGCCCAGTGATATTTGTAACCGAGTTCATCCTTAGTCATTTGCGCCAACATCGGCGCAAGGCCGCCCAATTGCGCGTGGCCAAACGCATCCGTTGTGCCGGCTTCCGCGAGAAATTTACCCTCTTTATTACGCACTCCTTCTGAGGCCGCAATAACGCAATACCCGTATTGTTGAACTGACTTTTTAACTTTAGAGAGGAATTTTTTCTCGTTAAATGTGATTTCGGGGAAGAGAATGATATGGGGAGCGTCACCTTCTTGCTCGGCGGCCAGGCCGGCAGCCGCCGCGATCCAGCCGGCGTGGCGCCCCATGACTTCCATGATAAAGACCTTGGTGGAGGTCTTTGCCATTGAGCGCACGTCGAGAGCGGCTTCTTTGATGGATACGGCGACATATTTGGCGACCGATCCAAAACCGGGACAATTGTCGGTGATGGGGAGGTCGTTGTCGACCGTCTTGGGAATCCCGACACAGACGACGGGGTAGCCCATTTTATCGCCAATTTGTGAGACCTTATGAGCGGTGTCTTGAGAATCACCGCCCCCGTTGTAGAAAAAGTATCCGATATTGTGGGCCTTGAACACTTCGATCAAGCGTTCATACTCCGCTCGGTTTTCCTCTAAACCTTTTAGTTTATAGCGGCATGAGCCAAACGCGCCGCCTGGCGTATGACGGAGTTTCGCCACGGCCGAAGCCGATTCCTTGCTCGTGTCGATCAGGTCCTCAGTGAGGGCCCCGATGATGCCATCCCGGCCTGCGTAGACCTTGCCGATTTTATCTTTATGTTTTCGGGCAGTCTCAATAAGACCGCATGCAGAGGCATTGATGACAGCGGTGACGCCGCCCGATTGGGCGTAAAGTGCGTTTTTCTTATCCATTTTTGTCCTCCCTGTAGCGAAGTGGGCCAACGACGGGCCTTGCTTAACAACGTTTTGCTAAACCACCAAAAGTGCAAGACGGCGCATCGCGCGTTTCTCGATTCGGCTGGCACCCAATAACGGCTATTGCTATTGGGCCATGAAGCGATTTGCCCCTACTTCTCTTCCCGAACCAAACGGGTGCACTTTGCTTATCCGCCTTCCTACGACGTTCTCGGTTAAACGATCGCCTTGTATAGATAGCACAAATTTTACGTAATTGGGGGTTTTTCCCGCTATTTTTGTCGCGGTTCCTAATTTTTCTACAGATATCTTATGAAGTTCATTGACTTAGGTGGTCGCACGGGGTAGCTTAAGCACATCCGAATCTAGGGTAATTGTGGCGATCGCGAAAACCTGGTTCTAACGAGTAACAAACTGATTAGATAGGACATCTTGTAGATCAGGTCAGCCTGTGTCGAGGAGTGGAACATTGTTATGAGAATCGTATTGTTGGGGGCGCCGGGGTCCGGAAAGGGCACGCAAGCTAAGTTGCTCGTTGAAAAGTATAATTTTCCACAAGTTTCTACAGGCGACCTATTGAGAGAAGCCGTCGCGACGGAAACCGCCTTGGGTTTGCAGGCTAAGGCGGCGATGGAAGCGGGGCAGCTGGTGTCCGATGAAATCGTGCTGGAAATGATAAAAGAGAGATTGTCACAACCGGACGCTAAGAATGGGTTTGTGTTAGACGGATTCCCGCGCAACATCCCACAGGCTGAGGCGCTGGATCTCATGCTGGAAAAAATGCGTGTTCCGCTGCAGCTGGCTCTCCTTGTAGAGGTGGACTTTGATGCCTTGATGCAGCGGCTAACCGGACGACGCACCTGCGAGTCTTGCGGGCAAATGTACAATGTCTACTCCTCGCCACCTAAGCTGGAGGATCAATGTGACAAATGCGGCGGAAATCTCCGTCACCGCGCCGACGACAACGAAGAGACGATTTCGAATCGGCTAAAGGTCTACGAGGCTCAAACAGAACCTGTAATCGCCTACTACCGCGAACAAGGCAAGTTACGTGTTGTGCAAGGTGTTGGAGAGATACCGGACATTTTCTCGGCGATTGATAGTGCAGTGCAGGATATGGTGGCTTCTCAGCGCCGACTAGAGCTAGAAGCGATCCCCGAGCCTATTCCGGAGCCTGAGCTATCGCCGGAAGAAGAGCTCGCTGCGGCAATGCCCGACGAGCCCGAATACGTTGAAGCGGAGACTGCCGAGGAGCAAGTTTCTGTTGAGGAAAGAGCAGCCGGGACTGAAAGAGTGGTGGCCAAGAAGAGCGTAAGGAAAAAGGCCGTTCCGAAGAAAGCCAAAACTACAAAAAAAATAGCAAAAAAGAAGATTGCAGCGACGAAGGCTGAGGCGAGCGCCAAGAAGGTAGGGACAAAAAAAGCGGCGGCAAAAAAGAAAACAGCAAAAACTGGCATAAGAAAGAAAACGGCGACTAAGAAAAAACCGGCTGCGAAAAAAACGACGAAAAAAAAGATAACAAAGAAAGCGACGGCTAAAAAGAAAGTTGCCGTCAAGAAGAAGGTCGCAGCTAAGAAAAAAGCAACTAAAAAGAAAGTGGTTGCCAAGAAGAAAGCCGTGCAGAAGACAGCGGCTAAGAAGGCCGTGAAAAAGAAACCGGCGGCGAAGAAGAAAGTGGCGGCGAAGAAAAAAGCCGTTAAGAAGAAACCATCGGCAAAAAAGAAACCATCCGTAAAGAAAAAACCGGCTAAGAAGAAGGCTGTCGCGGCTAAGAAAACGACAAAGAAGAAGACCACAGCCAAGAAGGCGGCCAAAAAGAAGGCCAGGAAGCGCTAAATCGTAAACATTAATAGAGCGAGAGGTTAGGGTTATGTCCGGTAGACGTATCGGCGGGCGGAGTTTTCCCGATAGTCGGATGCGGCGCATGCGTCGTGATGATTTCTCAAGGCGTCTCATGCGGGAGACTGTCTTAACAACCGACGATCTCATATATCCGATGTTTGTGCTGGAAGGGCAGCGCCAGCGCGAGGCCGTACCGTCGATGCCTGGCATCGAGCGAGTAAGTATTGATGAGCTCCTGCGAGAGGCGGAAGCGCTGGCGTCAATGGGCGTGCCGGCGCTCGCGCTCTTTCCGGTAACTCCCGTTGATCGAAAAACCGAAGACGCTCGGGAGGCGTATAATCCCGACGGATTGGCCCAGAGAGCGGTGCGCGCGCTAAAAGATGCTGTGCCTGAGTTAGGTGTTATAACGGACGTCGCCCTTGATCCGTTCACTACCCACGGCCAGGACGGCCTTATCGATGATAGCGGGTACGTACTAAACGACGAAACCGTTGAAGTGCTCGTTAAGCAGGCGCTCTCTCATGCCGAAGCTGGGGCGGACGTCGTAGCGCCCTCTGATATGATGGACGGTCGTATAGGTGAAGTCAGGTCCGCGTTGGAGAGCGACGGACATATTCACACACGTATACTTGCGTATTCTGCAAAATACGCCTCGTCATTCTATGGCCCGTTTCGCGATGCGGTGGGGTCGGCCGCCAATCTGGGGGGGGGTAATAAGTATACGTACCAAATGGATCCCGCCAACACTGACGAGGCACTGTGGGAAGTGGTCATGGATCTCGAAGAAGGCGCCGACATGGTTATGGTTAAGCCCGGGATGCCTTATCTCGACATTGTGCGTCGCGTCAAGGATGAGTTTGGCGTTCCGACTTATGTCTACCAAGTGAGCGGTGAATATGCCATGCTGGAGGCAGCAAGCCAAAACGGGTGGTTGGACGAACGCGCCGTCGTATTAGAGGCGTTGCTTTCCATCAAACGAGCGGGCGCTGACGGTATACTAACCTATTATGGGAAACGTGTTGCAGCGTGGCTCAACGAGTGACGGTTCATTGCTTTACGGTATATACCCGGTACGTTGGGTGCGTTGATTGTCTCGCTAAAGCGACGTTAGGGCTCGCGAAAAAATAACTTCGTATTTTTCGCACCCAGATTTGGATCAGATTTGGACAATCCGATTGAGCAAAACCGCAGGACTAGCCCGGCTAATTCGAGGTTTTCGCGATTGAGGATTGTTCAAAGATGACCCGAAGATGGGATGCGAAAATCGTAAGTTGTTTTTTCGCGAGCCCTTAATTAAACCGTACGGCCGTTTGGAATAGCAATGACTTCACCTGTTGATCGCTACGTGGTGATGGGTAATCCCATAGACCATAGTAAGTCACCGCGGATTCACGCGTTGTTTGCAGCGCAGACGGGTCAGCAAATCAGTTACGACGCGCTACTCGTGGAGAAAGACGGTTTCGCTTCTGCGTTAAGGATTTTTGAGGAACAGGGGGGTAAAGGCGCAAATGTCACTGTTCCATTCAAACAAGAGGCCTGGCGGCAAGTCGATGAGCTAAGTCCACGTGCGCAGCGGGCCGGTGCGGTAAATACGATCGTTTTTCATGGCGACGGCGTTCGATATGGGGACAACACGGATGGTATTGGATTGGTTGCTGATTTGCAGCGTAACCACAACATACAACTGACTGGCAAGCAAATACTGTTATTGGGCGCTGGCGGAGCCGTGCGCGGCGTCCTGGGGCCGCTGTTGGCTGAGAAGCCGCAGCGTATTGTGATCGCCAATCGAACCGTCGACAAAGCCGAACAACTTGCGCTAGGGTTTAGTGACTTAGGGTCGGTAGAAGGTTGCGGATTTCCGGCGCTGGAAGGAAAGGAATTCGATTTAATTATTAACGGGACTGCTGCGAGCCTACACGGCGAAGTGCCACCGCTGCCCCCCAGCGTTGTCGCCCTAGGGTGTTGTTGTTATGACATGATGTACGGTAACAAGCCAACCGCGTTCATGGACTGGGCGAGACGACGCGAGGCGGCTAACGTATGCGACGGATTAGGTATGTTAGTGGAGCAAGCGGCAGAGGCGTTTTTCCTCTGGCGCGGGGTACGCCCAGAGACTCTGCCCGTAACCGAAGCGTTGCGCGCTAGCGGTTAACTCGTATTTCATTCCAGCTCTGATCGAGACTGCTTTTCGAGTTCTCGGGCGCTTCGCCTGTCGATATAACGCCACGGTATAGGAATAAGCGACGGCACGCGTTGCTGGTATGCGCGGTACGTTTCACCGTAGTAGTGGACGAGCTTTCTTTCCTCTAAGCGCGATCCAACAACAAAATACAGCGTTAGCATGACCGTTGTCATAAAAAAAGCCGGGTCCATGTCGCGGGTCCAAATGATGGTCAAGGCGAAAAAGTACCAAGGATGACGTACAAACCGGTGCATAGGGGAAATACTCAGTGCTTCGTGGTGATCCGCAGAGCGATCTTGGCGTTTGAGTTGCGAAAGCCCTAGAAATTCGCGTCCATCGTAATAACGCAGCGACCACCAAAACCCGATGATGGCGATCAATGCTAAGCCATTCGCAATCCATTTACCGGTGTTTGTCCACTGCCAGAGTGGTTCGCTTTGGTGCGAATACATCAGCCACAGAGGGGGGATTAGAAGTACAAGCGCGAGGACGTTGAAGACGGCACGATAAAGAGGCGCGATGTTTGGCCAAGTGTTCGTTGCCCAGGTTTTTACTTTAATGGAGGCGAGTGCCGAGTGAATGGTGAAGTAAATCAACCATGAGGATGCTAGGGCGATGAGGTTTGGGGCTTCGCGCGTCACGTGTTTATTGTAACATATGCGATGCCCGAGAAGCGGCACGGTCCTTTCGTTTGTAGGGTTATGATTCGGTTATGAGTGATCTTGACCTCCCATTGCGGTTCCAATGTACTCAGTGTGGTGTTTGTTGCACGGGTAGTAGCGATGATGATGTTGAAGTCACTCACGACGAAGCGGCATCAATTCGTGAGTTCCTGGGCGTTTCCAAGGCGTGGTTTAGGCGTAGATACTTAAGGCTCACTCAGAATCACAACCTTTCTCTTGTGTTGCTCGACAATGGCCGTTGTATTTTCCTAGATAGCGATAACCGCTGCCGAATCTATTCGGTGCGGCCCAAGCAATGTGCAAGCTATCCGTTCTGGCCGGAGGTCGTGAGCAGCAAAACCGCGTGGCTACGTGAGGCAAAGCGCTGTGAGGGTATCGGGCAAGGACCCGTTGTCGTGAAAATAAAAATGGACAAGAGCATTATCCAGCCAGTGGAGAACGAGTCAGGCGACTGATCTCTCCTCGTTCTACGGTTCTTAACGTGGCTTTTCGTTAGTCGCACCATGCTACAAGCTAGGCTGTTCGTCCGCCATCGCGGCAGAGCTTTTCAAACGTGTGTGCTTGCGAGCCGAACTGGTATAGCGCCACAAGGCGAAACCTGTGAGAGTGGACTCCCAATTTTCCAATTAGTATAAGAGCGAGAACAGAACAATGCAGGAGATTTGCCGACGCCTAGTCAACCATCCATTCTTTGACCATTTCATTATTGCAACAATCTTGTTAAACGCTGCCATACTTGGTTTGGAAACGTCCGCTGGATTGCACGAGGAATATGAACGCTGGTTTTCCCTAGTCCATGCGGTAATTTTGGGGATTTTCATTTTAGAAGCAATAGCTAAAATCTGGGCCGTGGCTCCGCGATACCGGTTGTATTTCGGCAATGGTTGGAATTTGTTTGATTTCTCTATTGTCGTTTTGTCGTTAATACCCGCGAGCGGACCTTTTGCAATGTTGGCGAGATTGCTGCGGTTGCTCCGAGTTCTTCGTCTGATCTCGACCATCCCCGAGCTACGGTTAATCGTTACCACATTAGTTCGCTCAATTCCGAGTATGGGGAATGTCCTCGTGCTTATGAGTATTATCTTCTACATTTACGCGGTGGCAGGGTATCACCTGTTTCACGAACATGACCCAACGCATTGGCGAAACTTGGGGATTTCGCTTCTGACTTTATTTAGGATCGTAACCTTGGAAGACTGGACTGACGTGATGTACGCTGCCATGGAAATGCATCCTCTGGCGTGGACTTATTTCGTAAGTTTTGTCGTAATGGGGACCTTCGTCATAATTAATCTGTTTATAGCCGTTGTATTAAACAACCTTGAAGAGGCAAAGGCAGAACGTCTTAACGAACTCCAGGCACCTGTCTCTCGCGATGAGATTCTTAATGAGCTTAGGGATACCCAGAAGGCGTTAGCTAAAATGCACGATCGGCTGGAGAAACTGAATCTCGAGGAGGTCAAGTCGTAATGTGGCGGCGGCATTGGAGCGTTAGCTGAAAACGTCAATCCAGCAGGAGATATGGGGTAGATATGGGGTCAGCATCGAGTAGGTAGCATCGCGCAGCGACAGGTCTGATTTTATGAACGAATATCAATGCTGACCCAATGCTGACCCGAATGGCACTTACTTAAGCGATTCTGTACCCGATGTAGGGTGGGTTACGACTGCATGGATGCAGGAGCTAGGGTAATGCATGGAGCTATTACCGAGGCGCGTCTTTTTGCGCCGTAACCCACCAGTCGTGCCGCTAGGCACTCATAA
>CALZJI010000508.1 GCA_945787615.1 uncultured Chromatiaceae bacterium
CCTTGCCTACGTCCATGTAGGCAAAGCTACCGCGTCCTGCTCTCGCTCCTTGCCTACGTCCATGTAGGCAAAGCTACCGCGTCCTGCTCTCGCTCCTTGCCTACGTCCATGTAGGCAAAGCTACCGCGTCCTGCTCTCGCTCCTTGCCTACGTCCATGTAGGCAACGCAGCCAGGCGAGACGGATCGATGTCCAAAATGTGAATTAATTTTGACGCGAGCCCTAAGTGGGTGGTAACCCCGCCGGTTTTAGCGAGCGACTTTATGCGCGACAGGCGCCCGCGTTCAGGAAAACGTTCCGAATTAAAGCAAGACGAGTGATATGTGGCGCGCTGCGCTTTTCCATGTTTCGATCATTGAAAACAGCGCTTGGTTTTGCTGAGCGCAACGGTTATAGTGTGCCTTCGACATCGATTCTTATGGGAGAGTCCCCGCACGAGGGGCGCCGAAGGCGCAACCTGCCCGCAAACGCTCAGGCAAAAGGACCATAAGAATTACGGGTACCCGTGGTCGCACGGTTACGTTACACATCGAGCGCCCTATGACGCGCATTTGAACTCTCGCGCCGTTCGGAGCTGTTAATGCGATCGGTGATGGAATAGTGAGGCAAGCTGTATTGGTACCCTTGTTGACTCTGGAGAGAGATCCGCGCGGCGGTCGCGGATCCACCGAAGGGGCTAAAGCTCTCAGGTAAAAGGACAGAGGGGCGTGATGTACGAATGCCCTTTTGTTGATTTATGGGAAGCAGCGATGCCTCATGAGGTAAAATTCTCGAGTCGCTCCCTACTTGCGGCGACGCGATTAGGACGCACTTTTAACGTAGTGTGTCCGCTCGAACGATTTTCCCTTCATCACCGAATCCTCTGTGTCGTATGCCCGTTGTTGCTGGCGGTTCCCCGCCACGTCGGGTTTCTGTTAAATCCAAACAGGTCTTAAAAATGGGAAATCGAACGCCGCTGTACGAGCAACATCTTAATGCAGGCGCGAAGATCGTTGATTTTAGCGGTTGGGATATGCCGCTCCATTACGGCTCTCAGGTGGCGGAGCATCATCAAGTGCGTAACGATTCCGGTATGTTTGATGTTTCTCACATGACCATTGTTGATTTTAGCGGACCTGATGCACGGGCATACTTGCGCAATCTTTTGGCGAATAACGTCGATCGGCTAAAACAGCCGGGAAAAGCCCTTTATACGTGCATGCTCAACGAGCATGGCGGTGTTATCGATGACCTGATCGTCTATTTTGTTCACGAAGACCTGTATCGCATAGTGTTTAATGCGGGCACCCGAGTCAAGGTCCTGGACTGGGTTAACGCCCACGTTCGTGCGTCGAACATCTTGATCGAAGAGCGGACGGACCTGGCGATGATTGCCGTTCAAGGGCCAAGCGCGCGGGAAAGAGTTCATCGCGTTCTAGCGCCAGGCGATGTGGAAAAGGCGTCCAGGTTGACACCGTTTAACGCGTCACTAGTGGGCGAGATCTTCATCGCGCGAACCGGTTACACCGGCGAGGATGGCTACGAATTGATGACCAGTTGCGATAGGGCAATTCAGCTGTGGTGCGCGCTTTCGGAAAGCGGCGTACAGCCCACGGGGTTAGGCGCGAGAGATACGCTCCGGCTGGAGGCCGGAATGAGTCTGTACGGTGTCGACATGGATGAGTCGACAACGCCGCTGGAATCAGGTTTGGGGTGGACGGTGGCTTGGGAGCCACAAGAAAGAGATTTTATCGGTCGGAGGGTCTTAGAGTTAAAGCGGGCAGATGAATTGCAGAAAAAACTGGTTGGCTTAGTACTGTTGGAAAAAGGCGTGTTGCGAAATCATCAAAAGGTAGCGATGGATGGTCAGCATGTCGGGGAAATCACCAGTGGCAGTTTTTCGCCCACGCTTGGCAAGGCTATTGCCCTGGCCCGTGTGCCTCGTTTGACCGGTGATTCCTGCCAAGTGGAGGTACGGGGTAAATTACTGGCGGCTAAGGTCGTGAAACCGCCGTTTGTGCGCCATGGCAAATCTTGTGTGGATTTGACGGCATAGTGGAAAGGGCCGCGGATTATGATAATTATCCAACGATTGCGCCGGATTTTTTCTTAGATTCAAGGCGCGGTAAGTGGCGCATATTGAAATATGTAACACTTGCCGTAACGCAGAAGTTGAGTGAGAAAGACAAGCAAGGTTGGACAACTATTTTTGTCCGTGGCCCTAAGGGCTCGCGTTAAAATTAATTCACATTTTGGGCGCTGAGGCACTCGCCTGGCAAGGCGTAAAAACGCCGGAATATAAATATCTTTCAAGTTTTTGCAACGCAGCCAGGCGATATGGATCG
>CALZJI010000509.1 GCA_945787615.1 uncultured Chromatiaceae bacterium
ACAACCGAGATTTATACCCATGTAATTGGGCGCGGCGCCGGCGGCGTAATCAGCCCGTTGGATTACGATGAGTGAAGTTCAGAGGTGTTGGAAGTTATCGATAAGAAAGTTGTATAGCTACACTAGCCCGCATTTATCACACGGCGGCGAATAAATTCCTTAACCAGTTGGTATACCAACGATTAGAGTGTTCTGAAAAGAAAACGTGTGTATTCAGGCAACGCCTATCCCGGCTCTGGCATGTTCTCGCACGCCTCGACTTGCTCTTCACTTAACTTATAGCTACGGCTATAAGTTGCGTTCCAGAGCGGCGTCGAGCCGCATGAGCCCTGCGCCAGCGATCCGTGTGAGAAATGCGGGCTAGTCGCGCAAAAGACCTCACGCCGTTGCTGAACAAGCCCCGTACGATCAAAATATACATCGCACTCGCTAGGGTGGCTTACATTTCGAGGGATCAACTCAAGTCTTTTAACGCTCGCCCAATCCTTGACCAGTATGAGAACAGCGCCAAGTCACTCGTAATTTCATTGTTACAGCCAAAAAGTAGGCTTAATCGGCCGCTTTTCGGCAACTTTTTGTTTTCTTTGTGTCGTGATATTTTACAATGAAATTAGAGTGTTCGAATATTTTGGCTATACGGGATCACAACGTTAACCATGGGCGGCAATCAAGCGGTTAAAGACATGGTATGCATGTTTTTACATAAGGGTCACGGAAAAAAATAATTATCCAACCTTGCTTGTCTTTTCACTCAGCTTCTGCGTTACGGCAAGTGTTACATATTTCAATATGCGCCACTTGCCGCGCCTTGAATCTAAGCAAAAATCCGGCGC
>CALZJI010000510.1 GCA_945787615.1 uncultured Chromatiaceae bacterium
CGCTACCGTGATGAACTGGTTCGCTACATGGACGCCCATTCTGGAGCATTGGACGAGGACAGCCGACGCCGGCTGCAGAGCAATCCGCTGAGGATTCTAGACAGTAAGATACCGATGATGCAGCCTATTATCCAATCCGCGCCCAAGCTCGTGGACTATCTCGATGAAGAATCCATACAGCATTTCGCCGAACTCCTTAATCTTTTGGACGTAGCGGGTATATCCTATGAGGTCAATCCGTGCTTGGTTCGGGGCCTCGATTACTACGGCAGGACCGTGTTCGAATGGGTTACGGATAAATTAGGTGCTCAGGGTACCGTGTGCGCGGGAGGGCGGTACGACGGATTAGTGGAACAATTAGGTGGCAAGGCGACCCCCGCAGTGGGTTTTGCATTAGGCATAGAACGTTTGTTAGCGTTGCTGGCGGAAGATACGTTGCTACCATCGGCGGACCGACCCGATTGTTATATGGTGCTGGTGGGAGAAGGTGTGGCGGCTAACGGACTGGTATTGGCCGAGCGCTTAAGAGATGCCGTCTCGGATCTGAACTTGGTGGTCGACTGTAGTGGCGGTGGCTTTAAAGCACAGCTAAAGAAAGCGGATAAAAGCGGTGCGAGGTTGGCATTAATCCTAGGTGAAGACGAAATACAGGCGAAGACAATTGGGATAAAATATCTCAGAGAAAACCGCGATCAAGAAACGCTCACGCACGACGTGTTAGCACAGCGATTGAAAACAATGGTTGCTGCGAGCACCCACTAAGAGGCTGTGGAGAAATGTTGCGAGCGTCGCCGCACCGCGGTGAACATCGGTGACGAAATCGTTATCCACGGTTTGAATCCGCGCAATACGGCTGCCGAGAGCTGAGGCGCAGGACCGGATCGTGTAGAATGGGAGAGTTTACACGCGGAAAATGTGCATTGTACGCCGACCCGGTTATTCATCCACTGTCTCGGAAGCCTAGTCTGCCGGCTAGGCAACACGGCGTAAGTTTTTTATATCGATATACAACCATGAACGTTGTGAAGAGGTGAGTCATGGAAGGTTATACAACCGAACAAGAACAAGTTGAAGCATTAAAAAGGTGGTGGCAGAAAAATGGCAAGAGTGTCCTATTTGGCATCGTTGTTGGGCTGCTTGCCCTGGCGGGTGGGCGCTATTGGATGGAATCACAAAGTGCGAAACAAGAACAGGCCTCGGTGCTCTTTGAAAGCGTCATGTCTGCGCTTGAGGAAGAGGATTTCCAGGGTGTCTTAGAGCGTGGCGGTACGGTTCTTTCGCAGTATAGCGATACGCCTTATGCCTCGTTGGTGGCATTTGCCTTGGCTAGAGTAAAGCATGAAGACGGTGACCTTGATGCCGCCCAAACCTATCTGCGTTGGGTCTTAACCAATAGCGATGATCCGAGCGTGACACACGTAGCACGGTTGCGTTTGGCCACTATACTGTGGTCTCAAGATCAAAGTGAAGTGGCACTGGAATTGCTCGACGGTGTCGATCCTGGCAGTTTTGTCGCCAGGTACGAAGAGCTACGCGGGGACATATTGGTTTCCATCGGTAAGCACAACGAAGCACGTCAAGCGTATACCGTGGCCATGAGTGCTCCTGGGCCCGGAGGGGATCGTAATATTCTTCAAATGAAGATTGATGATCTTGGGTTCGTGGATGGCCAATAGTCGCGCACATTTGACTACGCCGGTAAACGGTTCGGCGGCGCTGTTCTGTTGTGTGTTGTTTTTACTCGTCGGTTGCTCGTCCAGCGAGACGCTCATAAAACCAACCAAGCTAGGTGAACTTGAGTCATCGTTGCCGGTTTCCCGGGTTTGGAAGAAAGTTTATGTTAAAGAAGCCGAACGAAACGTCGCCAGCCTCCCTATTTTCGTGGACGACGCGTATTACTACTGGATCGATAGTTCGGGCATCCTCTATGCGTTGGATGCGACGAACGGTAAACAAGTCTGGACCGTTGACACGGGGAATGCGGCCAGTAGCGCAGTCGCAGGACGAGAAGATCTACTGCTCCTAGGAACTCGAGACGCCGAGGTCGTGGCCATTGACAAAGAAAGTGGTCAGATAAGGTGGAGAGGAGAAGTCTCTAGCGAAGTGCTTTCGCCGCCTCAACTCGCAAAAGGGATTGTCGTCGTCCACTGTGCCGACGGTAGGCTTTTTGGATTAGACGCCGTAGATGGCCGTGAGTTGTGGCGGTTCGAAAGCAAAGTACCGCTGTTAACGCTGCGGGGAACCTCGACGCCTGTTATCGTCGATGAGTTCGTCATTGTGGGACTGGCCAACGGGAAGTTAGTCGCGTTGAAACTTTGGGACGGTAAGCCGCGTTGGGAGGTTGAAATTGCCGCGCCGCGCGGGCGTTCTGAGTTGGAGCGCATGGTGGATGTTGATGCCGTACCGGTTGTTGTCGACAATGTTATCTATACCGTCTCCTATCGTGGTCGCGCTGCGGCAGTGCGATTAACTACGGGCCGGGTGATATGGTCGCGTGAGTTGTCGTCCTCAGTGGGAATGGCGGCCGATGAGGATAAACTTTACATCACTGACGATGCGGGTGCACTTTGGGCGTTAAATCGAGGTAACGGATCGGTCATGTGGAAACAGGAAGACCTAGTGGCACGTGAAATTACCGCCCCCACGATATATCGTGATCAATTGCTGGTCGGTGACCTGGAGGGTTATTTGCACTGGCTAGATAAAGAAACCGGACACATCGTTCATCGTTCGCGCAGTGACGCTACCCCAATAGACGTCGCTCCCGTTGTCGCGAACGATAAGGTCTATTTAACGAGTCGCGGCGGCATTCTCGATACGTTGGAGCTAAAAAACTAGCACAAAAACGTTGTTCTCCCACATGCTTTTTATAAACGTCCGGTCAGACCTTAAAAAGAGAGGAGAAGCAATTCTAAACGCACCAATGATTCACCATTTCCAATATTCTGATCCAAGTTCAAAGCACTACGTTCTTAATTGCTATCATGAAACCTATTATCGCGCTCGTCGGTCGACCGAATGTTGGAAAATCTACATTGTTTAACCGCTTGACAAAAAGTCGCCAAGCGTTGGTGGCTGACCAACCTGGGCTGACACGCGATCGGATTTATGGCGCGGGAAAGCTCGGTGATGACGAGTTTATTGTCATTGATACGGCAGGACTAGGCGACGAAGAAAGCGAAATCAACAACCTCATGTCGGAACAATCGCGCCAAGCTATCGAGGAGGCTGACGCGATTGTTTTTCTCGTCGATGGCCGAAGTGGTTTAACCGCCTCCGATGAAAGCATCGCTCGCGCCGTACGACAAACCGGTAAGCCCGCGTTTCTTACGGTTAACAAGACGGAAGGTTTGAACAATGCCGTGGCGTGTGCGGAGTTTCAGAGCCTCGGCCTTGGTGAGCCTTACGCGATATCCGCCGCCCACGGCAGCGGTGTTAACGGTTTATTGCAGTATCTACTGACTAAGATTTCTCCGGCGCAGCCGGAAGGGGAAGAAGACCAGTCCGGAGTTAAGATCGCCGTAGCCGGTAGGCCAAACGTGGGAAAATCGACACTCGTCAATCGCATGCTGGGAGAGGAACGCGTCGTTGTGTTCGACGAACCAGGAACCACGCGCGATAGTATCCACATACCATTCGAACGCGATGGCCGCGCCTACACGTTGATTGATACTGCGGGTGTCAGACGTCGTCACAAAGTCTACGATATCGTCGAGAAGTTCAGTGTAGCGAAAACCTTACAGGCCATCGAGGCCGCCCACGTGGTCTTGCTCGTATTCGATGGGCGCACTGGCGTGACGGATCAAGATACAACATTGGCTGGTTTTGTCTTGGAAAGTGGGAAAGCGCTGGTGATTGCGTTGAACAAATGGGATGGACTAAGCGCTGAACAGCGGGCGCGTGCTAAAACCGAGGTCGATCGTAAACTACACTTTCTTGATTTTGCTAAGGTTCATTATATCTCCGCACTACATGGTAGCGGGGTCGGCGAGTTATTTGGGTCCGTCGACGTTGCATACGCGTCGGCGACGGAGACGATTTCCACCTCAACCCTAAATCGCATTCTAGAAAATGCGGTCGCTCAGCATCCGCCACCGTTGGTGCGGGGCCGCCGGATAAAACTGCGATACGCCCATCAAGGGGGGCAGAATCCGCCCCTCATTGTCATACACGGCAACCAAACGGCGGAAGTGCCAGGATCTTATCAGCGCTACCTCGCCAATACGTTCCGTAAAAAACTCCAATTGCACGGAACGCCGGTGAGGATAACGTTTAGAACAGGCGAAAACCCGTTTCGCGACAAAAAGAACGTACTGACCAAGCGCCAGGTTGCCAAGAGGAAGCGCCTTAAGAAATTTATTAAGCGAAGGTAACAGGCAGGTTGCCAGCTGGAGATGGTCTCGCTGTCGCAACGTGACCTACGATAAACTGCCCTTTGTTGCCTCCTTTGGGGGCAACGGTTCTGAACATGTTCGCTCTCGCTGCGTTAACCCGTGTGCTCAACCGCCGGCTCGCATCCACGTAATCGGTGCCACATCCGCCCAAACTTGGTTTCCAATAACGTTGCCGAAATGAAGGCGGGCTAGTTGACGTCGACCGCCCGGCGGTTACATACTGATATCAAGACGATAAGTGAGTTAGGGTGTGCATAGCACGCCCTGACACTTGCCGGGTTGGAGGTTGTCACGTCGCTGTCGCAAGGCGACCTACGGTTTAACAGCGCGCGCCGGGTCGCTTCCCGTCGATCGCCGGTGTGGCGAACTAAGATGCTGATAGGTAATAGCGGCAAGGTTGCTCGCGATAAGTCGTATCGACGTAGCCGATAGAGCGACGCTTCCTGAGAACGCGCTCTTTTATTCACTCGCCGAAAGAACGTTTTTTGGTAAATTCTCACATTCAGGCCCTTTTAATTATGGATCCTGGCATATTCACGTCATACGTTTCCTACCACGTCTGGGACACTAAGTACCGATGTCGCGATATTGAAGGGGGAGGGGATCGATCAATCCTGGATACGTGGCAACGTGTGGCCCATGCCGTAGCCCAGGCTGAAAAACAGAACCGGGACGACTGGGCAGAAAGATTCTACCAGCAATTAGAAGGTTTCCGGTTTTTACCGGGAGGACGCATTCTAGCCGGTGCAGGTGCCGGCGTGCACGTGACTTTATTTAATTGCTTTGTCATGGGACACATTGCAGACTCCATGGACGGCATTTTCGATGCCCTCAAAGAAGGGGCCCTGACCATGCAACAAGGCGGCGGTGTCGGGTACGATTTCTCTACTCTACGTCCGCGAGGGATGCGTGCGCGCACGACGGGTACGGTGGCATCGGGGCCGGTGTCTTTCATGCGCATTTGGGACAGTATGTGTGCGACGATCTTGTCCACGGGCGCGCGTCGCGGTGCGATGATGGGGGCCTTGCGCTGTGATCACCCCGACATAGAAGCGTTTATCGAGGCAAAGCGGGAAAAAACGCAGCTTCGTCATTTTAACCTCTCGGTACTGGTGACGGACGCCTTTATGGAGGCGGTGCGACATGACCGCGACTGGTCCCTTGTTTTTCCAGACAATGGGATCGCAGAAGGTGCGCCGGGTGCGGTGATGAGAGACTGGCCGGGGTATGAGCGGCCGGTTAAATGTCGAGTGCTGGAAACGATTAGGGCACGTGCGCTCTGGGCAGAAATAATACGTAGCGCCTACGACTGTGCGGAACCGGGCGTATTATTCATCGATCGGATCAATCGCAATAATAACCTTGGCTACCTTGAAAAAATTAGCGCGACCAATCCGTGTGGTGAGATCCCGCTGCCGCCATACGGCGCATGCAATCTCGGTTCGCTCAACTTGACGCGTTTTGTCGAGGCGGGGTTCACTCCCCATGCGCGCTTTACCATGCACGACATTGCTGAGGCAACTGAGGTTGCCGTTCGTTTTCTGGATAACGTTGTTGACGTGTCCAATTTTCCTTTGGCGGCTCAAGCCGAACAGGCGCGGAGGTCGCGTCGCATCGGGCTGGGCTTAACGGGGTTAGCCGATGCGCTCATGATGCTGGGTCTCGACTACGATAGTGATGCCGCGAGGCGTTTGGCAGGTTCGATTATGGCGACTATCTCTCATTCTGCTTATCGTGCCTCTGTCGAACTGGCGAAGGAGAAGGGCGCATTTCCTTCTTTCCAGAAGGAAGCCTATCTCGAGAGCCCCTTCGTCGGCCATTTGCCTGTCGATATACGTCGTGATATCGGCGTCTACGGTATAAGAAATAGCCATCTCACGGCCATCGCCCCAACCGGGACCGTGTCCCTGTTGGCGAATAATATTTCCAGTGGACTAGAGCCCGTATTTTCTGATCGATATCAGCGGCGAATCGCAGCCAGTGATGGAAGTTATGACGAGTATGACGTGGTTGATTACGCAGTACATCGCTGGCAACAAACCCACGGTATTGGCGAATTGCCTCCAGCATTTGTCGGCGCGCGCAGTCTTAGACCCGAAGCACACTTATTAATGCAAGCTGCGCTCCAGCCCTATGTCGACAGCGCCATTTCCAAGACGGTTAATGTCCCTGAAGATTTTCCGCTATCGGATTTCTCGGAGTTGTATGAAAAAGCCTATGAGTTGGGCCTAAAAGGATGCACGGCTTTTCGTCCCAATCCCATAACCAATGCTATTCTAAAGACCGATACAGCGCAGCCCTGTCAGTGGTGCACACCTGAACGAGAGGCGGATTAAGCGTCGGTTAAGGACTCGCGCAAAAAAAAGTAACTTCACATTTTGAACATCGATGCCGTGTCGTGCCGCCACAGGTCAGCGCGCCAGATAAGACGGGGATACCGGCGTCGTATCGCTAAGAAAGGCGGTGACATCCAGTTGTGAGCCAATGGGCGCACCACTTCCTTGCACCAGGGCGACATGCATCATGTCGCATAGACCTGGCCAACCCTGGTTATCGAATTTCTTATAGCTGTACGTAACGACTTGCGCGCGCCACGCATGCCGCCCCCGTATACCGTGAGCTTACGGCATCGTAGCTCAACTTAACCCATCCGATCATGGTTTACTAACCTCCACATTACGACAGGAGGAAACACGATGGTAAACCATGTCACGCTAGAATCCGTTGCCGCTGC
>CALZJI010000511.1 GCA_945787615.1 uncultured Chromatiaceae bacterium
GCCCTAACATAACCACTTCCCCATAATCGGCGGTTCTGTAGTGAAATCTACTCTTCTCAACGATCGCGCGGCCATATCGCGCGTAGCACCTTATCAACAATTTCCTCCATATTACTTTCCACATCTTGAGTAAATCGTCGGGTTGCTTCGTCGGCGGCGTTTTCGATCAACTCGAGTTTCTCCACGACCTGCGCCGCTCGGTTTTGCTCGTATTGGGCGATGGCGCCTTTGGTGCGCATTTCATTGCGGGTGATGATCTTTCGCGCTGCAGCCCGCGCGGCATGCAACTGTTCTTCCGCCTCGCGTTGCGCGCGTTCAACGGCGCGGCGGGCCGCCGCTTCCGCCTCTAACACCTTTTGAATTGCACCTTTTTCTTCCATTAGACCAAAAATCGCTGTCGATATTTCCCTTGATGTCGTATTGGACGACAGATAGTCGTGGATATTACCAGCAGTTTGGGTTATTTTTCATTATTGTCAATATGGGGTATGCAAATCGTCAATATTCCATGAACCGAGCACTCGAGGTTCAAGAACAAAGTAACCAATGAGGCGTTGTGGCTGGTCTATCACGTATTGCGAACTACGCGGAAAGCCAGGCTCGCGTAAGAGCCCGGTTAGGGAATATGCCGACGGAGACCCAATGGCGAGAAATCGCCGGCGCTGGGGATCTTCACCACACAATTGATCGAATGCGGGACCAAGGGCTTGGTTTTTGGGTGAGTGAGTTGCCGCGTCAGCCGGCGATTGACGTGATTGAAAGGCATTTACACAGCCGCCTCGTGGCATTTGTACACGCCCTCCAGCGGTTACTGCCCAGCCCGTGGGCGCGCGTCAGCCAATGGTTAGGCTTACTCCCTGAACTCAAAGCGGTTAAAGCGCTGCTCCAGGTCGAACATCCTGTTTTTCCATTCGAAGCGTCTTCTTCAATACACGCCATTGCGCAGCTGCCGCGACCAAAACGTCGTGCGGCGCTGATTTCTTCTCGTTACGCGCCCCTCGCGTTGGACGAAAATGAATCGCCTGAGGAATTATGGTTAAATGAATTGAAAATTCGACTCCCTGAACTGAACGGCCGCGAGGCGGAGGTGATCCAAAAGATAGAGGCAATCGTGCAAATGCATCGGGTGGCCGTTTTGCATCTGCGCCGGCGCGAACGTGCTCGGCTCTTATCGAGCAATGGCAGCGTGACAGACGCCCACCCGGAGCACGCACTCTGGTCGTTACGCGGGGAGTTAACCACGAACCTTCGCGTCCTCCTTCGCGGGGACCCTTTTCACGGGGGGTTCGTGTTGATTTACGGATTACTGGAAGCGATCCAGTTTGAGCGCATCCGTGCCGTGTTACTGGCCCACGCACACCGTTGGCGCAGCGATGTTTTATTGGGGTCGTATTAGATGTTTCGTCCGATATTAACCGTGTGGATCGAAATCCTCAGCGAACAGGATTCGGCGCCGTCGATAATTAGTTTATTGGCGGAAGCGCAAGTCATAGAACTACAAGAAGATACCATCGAGAATTTACCTTTCAAACGGATCACGGATGAAGCCATCCGCAATCGGTTAGACGGCCTTGAGGCACGCTATAATCGTTTTAAAGTGTTCCTTCCCCTCCCCGACCCAAGCGGATTGTCTGCGCAGCAACGCCTCGCTCCCACGGCGCATGCATTAGCCGAAATAGAAAAATCCTTAACCACATGGTCTCAATCGGCCAGTTCACGAATAGAGCGTATCCGCCATATCGCAGCTGAGCTAGAAAAGCTGGCGCTGCTGGACACGTGTTTGGCGGCGCTACCCGATTCGAGTATCGACATGGCTGTTTTTTCCGAGACCGTTGCTGACAATACAGCGCAAATAGCGCCGTGGTTAGCGTGGAGCGACGCGTTTGACCCAAACCTCGAGGAAGGGCTGCCCGATAACACGTTCTTCGAAACGTTCCGGGCTCTCGACGACAACGAAAAAAACGCAGTTTTACTCGGCAGTTGTGAAAGAGCGCGTTTGCCTGAACTGGAACAGCGACTTCATGGGCGCGGTGTTCGTTTCGCCCGCGTTCCTTCAAGAATCAAGGGTGCTCCCAGTACGGCGCGTGCTCAAATTCGTGCCACGATGGACAAACTCGACGAGGAGCGACATCGGCTACAACAATCGGTCGAGAAAGTAAACCGCGATATGGCCATGGCGGGGGTGATATGGTTATTGCAGCGCCAGCGTTGGTTTGTTGATACCCTCGATCACGTTGCTCGAAGCGAACGCTTTATTTGGATTACCGGTTGGGTGCCAAAAAATAAGGTGGATGAACTCAGGCGCCAACTGGAGCAATCGGATGCACCTTTTTTATTGGGAACCGATACAGGCGCCGGGCGCGGTACAGTGCCGGTAGTCTTGGATAATCCGTCTTGGATGCGAGGGTTTGAATGGTTCGTCCGCACCTTTGGTACGCCGGCGAGTCACGAAGTGGATCCCACGCCGTTGCTTGCCTTTGTTATGCCCTTAATGTTTGGCTACATGTTTGGTGATGTTGGGCAAGGGATAATCCTCGTTTTAGCCGGGTGGTTATTGCGTCACCGTTATCCGGTGTTGGGATTACTGATACCCGCAGGGTGGGCGGCGATCGCATTTGGCTTTCTATTTGGCTCGGTGTTTTTTGTCGAGCAATGGATTCCGGCACTGTGGCTGCACCCTCTTGACGAGCCTTTTTACATCTTAACGTTACCTCTGGTGTTCGGAGGAATACTACTGTTGTTAAGCATGTTTTTTGGAGGCCTGGTCGCACATTGGCGCGACGAACGCGCCCCATGGTGGATAGCGGATTTCCCGGTGATGGTGGCGTATACCGCAATACCACTGTTTTTCTGGTCCGTCGAGACGGCGTCGTTTATCGTCATGCTCGCTCTACTATGGCGGATCTTTGCCTTTATCATGTATCGCCTCTACGTTTATGGCACTGTCGCTATTGTAATGGAAACGGTTAAAAACTTATCGGAGCTCTTGGAGGTCGTGATGCAATTGGCGACGAACACGTTGTCCTTCGCGCGCATCGGCGCCTTTGCACTCGCTCACGCCGGCCTGGGCGGCGCATGTATCGCGCTGACCATGACAACGGATAATCCGTTGCTGCGCGCGCTCATCTTTATCTTAGGCAATATCCTCGCTATCGTCTTGGAAGGATTGGTGGTGTCTATACAAACGAGTCGTTTGATCATGTTTGAGTTTTTTCGCAGATTCCTGCGGGCCGAAGGCAGAACGTTCAAGCCGCTTGCGCCCCCTTTGGCATAAGGGCCGCGGAAAATAATAATTGTCCGAAATTGCGCCGGATTTTTGCTCAGATTCAAGGCGCGGCAAGTGGCGCATATTGAAATATGTAACACTTGCCGTAACGCAGAAGCTGAGTGAAAAGACAAGCAAGGTTGGATAACTATTTTTTTCCGTGGCCCTTAGCACGTATCACAACCCCGCAAACCGTTCAGAACCGACCTTCCGTTGTCCTTAGGCAATAAAACGGAATCGATAAAAAATCGATCAGAGAGGTTCTCCCGAGAAAGCGTGCGTCATACGTATTTCGCGTCAAGGGGTGAAAACATAGGAATATCAGCAATATTAGGAATCTTTCAAGCGTTCACAACGCCGCCACGGGACGCGCACCACGCTTGTTTTATTGGGAAAACCTATTCGCTATGGGTATATGTTATTTTATTCTTATTCCATCCGGTAGATGAGCGGCAAAGGAGTTAACATGAACGATCGCGTTTCTGTAGAGGTCGCCTATTACTCAGACGTTTTGTGTATCTGGGCATATGCGGCACAGATTAAATTGGAGGAAATTAGAAGGCAATTTGGTGCCAATGTCGATATCAGCTCTCATTATATATCCGTGTTCGGCAACGTTGCCGAGAAACTCCACGCCGGATGGCAACAACGCGGCGGCACCAAAGCTTACTCCGATCACGTGAAGCACATTGCGGAAAACATGCCCCATATCGATGTTCACCGCGATATCTGGACAAGAAATATTCCACCCTCATCCGCGAGTTGTCACGTGTTCCTAAAAGCCGTTCAGTTATTGGAAGCCAAAGGTGGGATCGGCCAACAGCCCGTTGCGTCGTCAAACGGTCGCACGCTGTCCGAAGAAACGGCGTGGCAAATGCGCCTCGCGTTCTTTCGCGACGTGCAAAACATCGCGGAACTAGAGTGTCTACTACGGATTGCGGAACAACTTAACTTGCCGACAGGCAAAATTCTCACCTTGATTAACAACGGAGAAGCTCATGCAGCCTTTAGTTCGGACCTAGAGATGCAAACTAAACAGTCCATTCAGGGAAGCCCGACGTTCGTCTTAAATGAAGGACGCCAAATACTCTATGGAAACGTGGGCTATCGCGTTATTGAGGCCAATATCCAAGAGTTATTGGAGACGCCCGAAGGTCAAGCCAGTTGGTGCTAATACCGCAAACTAAGGGCTAAAGTAAAACGGTAACCGATATGAAACAAAACGTTTATATTTCAGGCGCGGAACCGCAAAGCGGAAAATCGTTGATAGCGCTGGCATTGATGGAGCGACTATCGAGTCGTACCGAGAAAGTGGGCTTCTTTCGGCCCGTGATACGCGACGGAAAAAGCCGGGACTCACTTATTCATCTAATCTCGACGCGCTACCAGCTCGAACTTGGCTACGATGAAATGTATGGCTGCACAACAGAGACGGCACGTCAACTTATTAGCGCTGACCGCTACGACGAGCTACTAAAGCTAATTTTAGAGAAATACAAGGTCTTGGAAAAGCAGTGCGAACGAATCGTTTGTACGGGAACGGATTTTACCGGTGTCCCTTCTGCACTTGAGTTCGATTTCAATGCCGATGTCGCTAACAATCTGGGCTGCCTGATGGTACCCGTCGTTAGAGGCTTTAGACGGTCGCCATCAGAGATTGTCGACGCAACAACAACCTTCGAGGTGGCTCTTCAAGAAAGACACTGTGATATCTTCGCTGTGGTTATCAATCGCGTGGGGCAAGAAAATACGGGAGAGGTAAGTGAGCTGATTAAACATGCGCAAACCATCGAAGTGCCTATTTATGTCATACCGGAAGAACCGTCGCTGGGAAAACCGACAATCGGCGATATCAGTTGGGCACTGAATGCCGAGTGCATCTACGGGGATGCAGAAGCGCTCAATCGAGTCGTGATGAACTACAAAGTCGCGGCAATGGAATTGCCAGATTTCTTAGATCACATCGATGAAGGCAGCCTGATCATTACCCCTGGCGACCGTTCCGACATTATCTTAGGGAGTCTTATCTCCTACCCTTCCGCCGGATATCCTCAAATCGCAGGATTACTACTAACGGGGAATCTAACCCCGGCAACACAAGTAACACGCTTAATCGAGGGTCTCGGCACCGTGCCAGTAGCCGTCTTAAACGTCGCAACCGACACCTTTACCACGGCGATGCATGCCCACGCCGTGCCTCCCGTGCTTACACCGGACAACGAACGTAAAATCGCGGCAGCACTAGGAACTGTTGAAAAGAGTATTGATCTTGAGGCATTTGAACAGCGTTTGGCCACTACGCGTTCAACTCGAATTACACCCCTAATGTTCGAACACGAACTCATTCAAACGGCAAAAGCAAACCTTCAGCGAATCGTTCTCCCTGAAGGTTCAGAGGAGAGGATACTAAGAGCCAGTGAGATTCTCACGCTTAGAGGCGTGGCCGAACTCACGTTGCTGGGCGATCCAGACGAAATTGGAAACATAATAAAAGCATTGGGATTGAGTTTGGATCAGATACAGATTGTCGATCCTCAACGCTCCCCTTGGCGGGAACAATTCGCCGAGTCATATTTTAAACTACGCCAGCATAAGGGAATCTCGCGGGACATGGCCTACGATGCTATGGTGGACGTATGCTATTTTGGCACCATGATGGTCTACCACGACCTGGCCGATGGCATGGTATCCGGTTCGGCACATACCACCCAACATACTATTCGACCCGCCTTCGAGTTTATTCGCGCGAAACCCGACGTATCCATCGTATCCAGTGTCTTTTTCATGTGCCTCGAAGACCGCGTTCTCGTCTACGGTGATTGCGCGGTTAATCCCAATCCCACTGCCGAACAGTTAGCGGACATCGCGATTACCTCCGCGACCACGGCGCGGTCCTTTGGTATCGAACCGCGTATTGCGATGTTGTCGTACTCCACCGGTGATTCTGGCAAAGGTGACGCGGTAGACAAAGTAAAAGAAGCGACGCGTATCGCGAAAAGAAAACGACCGGATTTGCAACTTGAGGGCCCAATCCAGTATGACGCCGCCGTCGATGCTAGTGTTGCGAAAACCAAACTTCCTGGCAGCGACGTCGCCGGAAAAGCGACTATTTTTATTTTTCCGGATCTCAATACAGGCAACAATACCTACAAGGCCGTGCAACGCTCCGCCGGTGCCATTGCTGTGGGCCCCATACTGCAAGGTCTCAATAAACCCGTGAACGATTTAAGCCGTGGCTGCACGGTCACTGACATTGTTAATACGGTCGCGATCACGGCGATCCAAGCCCAGGGCAGTTAGGGCCACAGAAAAAATAATCATCCAACCTTGCTGGTCTTTTCACTCAGCTTCTGCGTTACGGCAAGTGTTGCATATTCCAATATGCGCCACGTGCCACGCCTTGAATCTGAGCAAGAATCCGGCGCAATCTTTGGATAGTTATTATTTTCCGCGGCCTTTAATATCGCACGGGTAATTTTCAGGCGTAACTGGAGATCGCTGGGATCATGGATCCTACGAAAAAAGCGGGCCAGCGCTCACAGCGCGGCATCGTCAGTCTCACCGGTTCGAATACGCATTACGGACACCGGTGAATACACAAAAATCTTGCCATCGCCAATTTTTCCGGTGTGGTTGGATTTAATGATGGTAGCTATCGTCTGATCAACCCTGTCATCGGGTACCACCATTTCGAGTTTTATTCTCGCCACGTAGTCTACATCCGTTTCCGCCCCGCGATACTGTTCCAACTGCCCCTTCTGTCGCCCAAAACCTTTGCTATCCATGATTGTCATACCGGTTCCGCCCAACGACGCTAGAGCTCCGCGC
>CALZJI010000512.1 GCA_945787615.1 uncultured Chromatiaceae bacterium
AGATTAATCGCTATTTTTAAAATTGAGAAAAACCTTAACTGCGGTTTCACAGAGGTAAATCTTACCGTTAGCAGAACGTCACAGCTAAATGCAACAAGTGAAAAATGTATCTACAGCAAAAGAATGTCTACCGCGCCAGCTAGTTACACGTTTCCGTTTTTATTGACGCCACAGATTTGGAAACCCCCACCCAGCCACCAGTCTGGCGAGGCGGCAAATGTTACCATATTTTTTGTTATTCCGATAATGCTCCGCCTCACAATCCTAACCCAGATACGTCC
>CALZJI010000513.1 GCA_945787615.1 uncultured Chromatiaceae bacterium
ATCCTACCTAAGAAGGGACGACTCAACAAAGAGGAGCAAACGCGAGAACAGGATGAGCATTTTCGCAAAGCGCGTTGTCAGCACGCCGCCGTCGAGTCGTGTATTAATAACTTAGAAGTGCACGGACTTGATCGATGCTTATCCTACGGCGCGCATGGATTTGAACGACACATCGCGCTATAGGTTGTATCCTGTAATCTCCATCGCGTGGGTTTGATCTTGCAACGCAAAGAACGCGAACGGTTGCAACGAGAAGCACGTCGAAGGCCACAACAGCTCGCAGCCGCTGCCTAAGCACTCGTCCAGTACAGCTTTAAACACACTGCACAGGCTGCAAAGGCTGCAAAGCAGGATAAGACTCGCCTAAAATTCGTGGAAAGTATGCGCCGCTGAGCAATACAATGGGTAATAGGTGAAATTGTTGAGTGGCGGATAGCCATAATAGGTATTTCGCACCAAATTGACCAATTATTATCGTCAGCCGAAACGCTTAAATCAGGGTTTTCGGGCGGGCACTATTTATGAAAATTGAAGCGCTGAAAAAACGACTAGACCGAGATAGGCCAATGACATCTGTCACGCTACGTATGCCTGATGATGTGATTGGTGATCTGAAACGCGTTGCACCCCTGTTGGGATTTTCGGGTTATCAACCCTTGATACGCGCCTATATTGGTCAGGGCCTCAGGAAAGATCTAGAGCTTCTTACTAATGATCGGATTTCTGCATTAGTTGCCAGTCTAAAACGGCACGGGGTTAGCGAAGAGGTCATTGAAGAAGCGCTGGCGGAGACCATTCATCGTCAGACATAAGGAGCCACGCGGATAGCCGGCCACGGCAATTGACGCTGGTTTGGGTGTTGGGGTTCCCGGGCATTATGTGCCAAAAGTGCCGCTAATGAACTCTCGCAAATTCAGTGCGATTAGGCGGCTCGGTTGAGCGTGTTCAAAACCTGGCGATCAAGCCGCCAAACGACTCGGTGTATATTCAGCACCCTCTGTTCGGCTGACAAGCCGATCGAACTCACCGTTCAGTACTGCGGCACGAACCTGCAACATACTATGTGCGCCATCAGCGGACCAGCGCATTTATTGTCGAAGCGTATCGCGATTCATATGACAGACAGACCAGCGCAAACCGCGGGAAATAAATAACCACTTACCTAAAGATAGCTACTTATCGACATTAAACGGCGCACGTGGCCCCTAATATCGCACTTCTAACCGTTTGATCGCGGTAGTGGGTGAGAAAACCGCCTTGTTAGACGGGGTACTTTGACGTAAAAACGAGCGCTTTAAGTTACTTTAGAGTCTATTCTTACGGCAAATTTCTCTCGTTATCATTGTCTTGCGTCGGACCGAACCCAATGGCCTCCCGACGATCATCGCGACGACCACGTTACCATTATTCAAGCAGATCGGGCACTGCATTAAGCCAAGGCGCTCGGCGGCCAACGCTGGATCGGTCACCAAAAGAAGAAATTAACGTTACCGTGACGAGCGGCACTGAGGACGGAAAACCGGTTGGTTAGAAAACGGCGCGTTAGCACCTCGTTATCACTTCGTCATCCTAATATCCGTTGTGCGCTTTCTCCCTCGCGCGTTTGCCGTTGACGGAACGATTAACGGCACTTTCCTACCTATTCCTCTTGCGCTGCGTTGGGGGCATCGTTTTGCATTTGCGTAATCGCCGCGCTACGCGCCTCCTCGGTCGCAAACATCACACTGGTACCCACGACTTGGCCATTCGATGCTTTAATATTAAAAAAGAATTTGCCATTTTTAGCGGTTTTCAACTCATAACGACTTTGCTCAGTACAATTCTTTTTAACCGATTCGATACCTTTCACCGCGCTGTTTTTAACGGCGTAGTTTTCGCTTCGCAATAAGGTTGAGCCATCGTCATTAACGAACGCGAAACTAAAAGGTTCTTGCGCATCGCTTTTCTTTATTACTGCTTTCATGTCTGCCCTCCTAAGAGTCAACGGATTAAACGTTATAAAAGACTTCTTCGCTGTGTCAGCGAGACCGCCGAGTTCGTCCACACTATCTCGCCATCCGCCACCGCTGCTTGACGAGTCAATCACTTTCGGAATGCTTGCCGATACGCCTTGAGGCGCCGTGTCTAAATCCAATTGTGGCTCCCGAAAACGCTTAGCCATTCTCAATCTTGGCGTTTAACAGGCGTTACGTCAACCTCGCGCTTTCGGCCAACATGGCGAGTGGTTTTGTCGCAGGGGGTTCAGTTGGGCGGCGATCACACGCGCCATCTTATACGGTTACATTGCCAATGAATAGAAAAAAATACGCGAGCGCGTTGTCACTCCCGCTGGCGTATTTCATCCTAATGTCGCTTGCGCACATCTGAAGTGCTTAAACCTCAACATCGGTCGATTTGCCCGGAACCTGCGTAGCGTCACGTTTTATTTTTTCACTGGCCGATATTGAGCGGCAGTTCTCGCCGCGCGTTGCGCAATGCGATGACGCAGCTCATCGGGGGCCATCACTTCGACGTCAGGTCCGTATTTCATAATATCCATGATGAGCTCTTGTGGGTCACTAAAGGGCACGCGCAACTCATAGCTACCGTCTTTTAACACTTCGCCTTTTTGTAAGGGGTGCCAGCATTCATCCGCGACCCAACGCGCAGCGCTCGGCGAGAAACGCAGCACTGCGGTTGCGTTAGGCTTTCCTGAGAACATGCCGTAGGCCGCCGCAAAGTGTTGATCGAGGTCGCTCTCGGCGACTTCTTCGGCGGGATCGTCGAGGTTTTCGATGGGATGTAAACGATCGAGTGCAAAATGCCTTAATCCGTTGCGCAAATGACACCAGGTATCCAAATACCAGCCGCTACGATAGTGTACAAGTCTTTGGGGCGATACCACGCGTTCGGTGGTCTCATCCCGCCGTCTACCGTGGTAAAGAATACGTATTTTTTTACGCTGAAACAGTGCTTGAGCCACGTGTCGAAAATGGTTCGGGTCTACCGGGCGCATCGCGGTGTGAATGATGCGTACACGCTCCGTCGGCGGTTCGTTATAACTGACTGCCGGAGAGGTTTGAGGACATTCCCTGCGTGTACCCTCTAATAACCCACTAAACCACAACAATGCATCAACATCGGTTGCAAGAGAGGCGTGGTGGGTCGTCTTTTTCTTATCCATCTTTTCTACGCTTTCTTGCCAACACAGGGCAAACGAGACCGGATGACTTATTCAGAATATTGGATCGTTCAGTGCGGCGACATGAGTTATCGCTCCATTGACGATCTGCCGTCTCCGCAACGCGTCTCATCTTCTCGATGTCACGTCGACAGCGCATTTTCGGTTCTGTCTCTACACTACAGCGCACCGCAACCGGTTGATGGCGTGGTGCTTAAACCACTGCCCGCAGCCCCGCGTTCCGCTTATCATACACGATACGCCGTTTTGCGATAGCACCGGAAGATGTAGTGAGTCACCCCTCTGTTGGATCGAGCTGGAACGGGGTGGCGATTGGAGACGTTCTGGCCGTGGCCCCGGAGGGTGGAATCCGGTGGGGCCAAGATCAACGTTGTTGAACGGATGATACGGTTCCGGCAGAACGGCGTTTAACGCATCGTGCCGCTTGGGGACTAAACCTTTGTTCATATTAACGCGTTGCGATAGCGCCTACAAAATTGAGTACGCCGCAGGGTCGGGCTTCACGTGTATCCAGTTTAACAACATAGACGCCGCCGTATTCCC
>CALZJI010000514.1 GCA_945787615.1 uncultured Chromatiaceae bacterium
ATGGCATTGATTTAACCATTAATTGGGAGTTGGTTTATGAGCCAGGTGAACATAAACACTGAGGCGGAAAATGAAAGCGATCCGGTTTTGCAGTGGGTTACGTTTCAGTTAGGTGACGAAACCTATGGCGTTAACGTCATGCAAGTGCAAGAGGTGCTTCGCGTTAGCGAGATCGCGCCAGTACCCGGAGCGCCAAGCTACGTTTTGGGAATAATTAATCTGCGCGGAAACGTCGTAACCGTCTTCGATACGCGTACACGGTTCGGCATGTCTTCCCGAGAAGTGGACGATTCGTCGCGGATACTCATTATCGAGTCAAACGAGCAGGTTGTGGGTATTTTGGTTGACAGTGTTTCCGAGGTTGTCTATTTACGGCAATCCGAAATAGAACCGGCGCCTAATGTGGGTAACGAGGAGAGCTCTCGCTTCATCCAAGGCGTGTGTAATCGCGAAGAAGAGTTATTGATTCTTGTGGATCTGAACAAGTTTCTTACCGAAGATGAGTTGTCTGTCGTATCCGGATTTTAACTTTGTTGTCGTGAATCGGTGAAGGTGGTTGAAGCGCTTGCACAACGGAGAAACACATTTCGGCTATAGAGCGATTACGCCGTATGTACCTCAGTCCGATGGTTTGGCTTATGGAAAGCAGATTATGTTTCTAGATTGCGAGCTAACGCTCTAATGCAACAGCTCTAAAAAAACGCGACCCATCATGGTGTCTCGATAGTTATATTTAGGCGATGGGTGCGGGCTAAGGGCTCGCGTCGAAATTAATTCACATTTTGGACATCGATCCATCTCGGCTGGCTGCGTTGCAAAAACTTGAAAGATATTTATA
>CALZJI010000515.1 GCA_945787615.1 uncultured Chromatiaceae bacterium
ACGCTAAGCCCGGTAACGGGATTTGTATCGGGCAGTAGTCCGTGATTTTGTTCCGGTTTTCGGGTTCTTGGCCGCAATTCGTGAAACACAAAAGATTTGTAGGGTCGAGTTTACGATGGAGCTTTCGGCGCGGGCAGTATTAATTCAGCGAATGAACCGGTCCTTAGGCGGGAACGCGACTAAAGTCGCACCTACCGTGCGTTGTCTTGCGGATCGGTTGATTACAGAGAAGAAAACACGGTACCGCCGCTCGGCGGGTTTTAGTCTCATCGAGCTCGTTATGGTCATCGTCATCGTGTCCATTGGGGCGATGACCTTACTAGGTAGTTTTCAACAGGTCGGGCAGTCTATTCTGTTAAGTGAGGATTTACAGGTCGGTGCACAGTTGGCACAGGAGTGTGGCGAGTATGTTGTCATATCGAGACGGGATGCTACAAACGCCTATACCGGCATCGATGCCAATGTCTGTAACGGCTTACCGCTGCCCGTCGGATTTAACCGCACCATAACCCTAACCGAACCCTTTTCCGATCCCGCATGCCCTGGAGGCGCGACCTGTAAGAAGGTGGAGGTCTTGATCACTAAGGGTAGTGATAATGTAGGGTCAATAACGACCATGGTGGCGAATTATTAAATGCGCGTAATACCGAAAAGTCGCGGGTTTACATTGCTAGAAATGGTCTTGGCCATTGTCGTTATGGGTGTTATGGCGGCGGTCGGTGGGCAGATCATAGGCGGCGGTGTGGAGGTCTATAATGCGACAAACGCCAGTTTGAAAACATTGAGCAAGGCCCGTTATACGGCTGAACGGCTTGCGCGGGAGGTTCGCGAAATACGTTACGTGGGCAATCGCTACGATATCGCCAACATGAAGCAAAATAGATTAACGTTTACTAAGCGAGACGGCGAGACGGTGACCATTGACAGTAGCCCCCCAAGGGTGACATTGAGCTACGCGAGCATAGCGTCTACGCCAACCCTAACGGATCAGGTGAGCGACTTTAGCTTCACGTATTATAAAGCGGACCTTTCTTCGCCCGCCAAGGCGGATAACGTGGCCTACATTGACATGCAGTTCACCTTAATTGAAGGCAGTACTCCCTACCCTCGGCGGGTCCGCGTGGCATTGCGTGATAAGCCGTGATACGTCCACGGTGTTCACCGCCTGTACGCCAAAAGGGTGCGGTAACGATTATCGCCGCGATATTGTTTCTAGTCATTGTCGGTTACGGTGCGGTGGTGGCCCTCGATATGGGCTCATCGGAGGTTGTAGACACTACCCTCCAGCGAGACAGTTTGGACGCACGATTTATCGCCGAAGCGGGTCTTGAGCGCGCGTTTCAACGCTTTAAAAGCGGCGTTGCCTGCGCCGCTGTATTTCCCGACGGACCGTATACCTTGGGGCGTGGCAGTTTTTCAGTGACCAATGCCGTGCTCGAGGGCGCGAACTGTCGCGTAACGGTACAAGGTATGGTGGGTTTAGCCTCGCGGACTATGGATGCGGTGGCCACGCCCGATGTAACCGTATACGACTTCTACGAACCCTTTCCGAGCAGTGCGGACTTTGCGACGGTCTGGGCGACTGAGGTCGTGACTAAAAACGAGGGCAGCAGTGGCTTCAGTAGTCAGGATTGCGGTGGGGCGTGCAGCGGTGCCGTTGGCGGATCCGTTATGGCCGAAACTAATGCGACCGGTCAGCGAGATTGGTTCCAGGCCTACCGTGAAAGGGCGATCCCAACGTTGAATACGGGGAGCGGTCTTACCGTTGACGTGTCGTTAGCCTATAAGAAGTATCACCAGGGTAGCAGAACAACGCGGCAGGAAATAGAGATCCGTCTATATGATTCGTCCCGTAGCCGGGAGACCGTACTCTGGTCGGATACCAGCCACAGCAATGCGAACAATTGGGTTCTCGTAAACCAGAGCGTGAGCTTACCTTCGAGCCGGGATTACGACCGGTTACGAATTTTTTTCAATCTCAAAGAGTTTAAGTTTAATCAAGTGCAGGTGTGGGTTGATGAAATCACGATCGCGACACCGTAGCGAGGCGTGCGCCTGTAAAAACCGCTAAAAACATGTTCGCCCCACGTATACTGCCCCCACGGCATGGTTAAGGCGGCTGTTGTGTCAGGCATGTCGCTTTGGCTCTAAATGGGATTTCTCGACGTGGAAAAGAGCCTACACCTGCACCACCATTATCTCATCAAATCAATTTCTTACGCGGTAGTTATAAAGAATTAGCCGCTATCGTCCGACAACCTTTGTGCTGGGTTATATCTCAACGGGGGTTGATGGCGCCGTGATGTTTTGTTCGCGTCATCGTTCATTAGGAGACAAAAGAGTGCTCCCTTTCAGGAAGAAAAGGCAACTGGCCGGTGGCTTTACCGGCCTTGGTATCCATCCGGACGGTGTGAGCATGGTCTGCGTCGCGTTTGGCAATGGGCACGCGGAGGTTGTTACGGCGTGGGAATTCCGCCTTTGGAATGAGTTTGAACCGCGGGAAGATCTTCTAAGACGACTTGCCGAGGACTACAAACTGGAAAAGGGCCACTGTGTCACGTTTCTAGAGCCCAGTGAGTATAGGCTTTTATTGGCAGAGAGGCCCGATGTGCCCCCCGAGGAAATCAAGGAAGCCGTTCGTTGGCGGATTCAGGAAGTGGTGGACTTCGATGTATCGGAAGCGACAGTGGACGTATTTCCGTTTCCGAGCCACGACGGCAGTGCGGACCCAAAGCAGACCTATGTCATTGCGGCGCAAAACAAAGCGGTGAAAGAGCGTGTTCATTTCCTCGAAGGGGCGGGCGCCCATCTGGAAGTCATTGATATACCCGAGTTAGCGTTGCGCAATATTGCGGCACGACTACCTCGTAGCGATCAAGGTGTGGCATTGCTATGTCTCACTAATGTGTCGGTTCTGCTCGTACTGGTAAAAGGTAATTGTCTTTATATGTCACGATCTTTGAGTATAGGTTTGGATGAAATGACACACGCGGAAAAGCGCGGTGTATATTTAGAACAGATTATTTTAGAGGTGCAACGTTCCCTCGATTATTACGTAAGTCACTTTAAACAAAGCCCTATAGAGCATCTCTTCTTGGGTCCGTTACCCGATGGGTTTCCCGGACTCAATGAGTTTTTCTCTGAGCGATTGGGCATAGCGGTCAGTTTCGTCGATATGCTCAAGTTGGTTGGCTGGCAGAATGTGATAACGCCTGTGATGGAGCACAAATGCTTCCTGACCTTGGGCGCGGCATTACGTGATATCGAGTATCGCGGATCTCAGTGATGAAACAGCAAGTTAACCTATATCGCGCAGAGTTCAGCCGGCGCAGTCGCAACGCGACGGTCTCGAGAGCGAGGTTGGCACTCATTATGGCGGGCGTGGCTATTGGGGCGCTTGTCGGCGTTGACGTGTGGCGAGTTGTTGAGTTGCGCGCGGAACTCTCCGATACCATCGAAGAGGAAGCGGCGCTGAATATGGCCATGTCCGAGTACAAGATTAACGTTGCCATGGAGGACCCGGTGTTGGCGGGTATCGATCTTAACGCTTTGGAGATACAACTCAACGACACGAGATCTATAAATTCCGTTTTGAAGGAATATCTTGGTAATGCTTCGATGGGTTTTTCACACTATTTTGTTGCATTTGCTCGGCAGCACATCAAAGGTTTGTGGTTAACCAGCATTAGTATCATGGACGCGGGCGTGGATATCGCTTTTACCGGAAAAAGCGTCGATCCGGCGTTAGTGCCTCAATACGTTGCGCAACTGGGTAGCGAAGCGGTTTTACACGGTATTCGTTTTCGCGCGCTAAGAATTGCTAAGCCGGAGAAAGATACTCCGAAACAAGCCAACTACGTCGAATTTGCTATCGCCAGTGACGACCAATTGGAGTCAATGCGGTGAATGCATCGCTAATTAGCCGCGTTACGGCCTGGTTTGAGTCAAGAGCCCGCAATGAAAAGATTCTTGTTCTCGTTGGTGGTGCCGCTGTGTTGTATTGGTTGGTGAGCAACGTGGTTCTCACGCCGCTTGACAAGAAACGCAACACACTAAGTGAACACATTGAGCAGCAACAAACTAAGATAGGTTTGCTGAAGGCACAGCTGACTAACATGACCGAAGAAGACGTCGAGAGAATAAAAACGGAAGAGCGGCAGCGCGTTATGGCGTTACAAACGATGTTGAAGGAGGAGACGGCGGCCTTAAACGCATTTCGCCAAGGGCTGGTCGGCTCTGGCCAAATGGCGAGTGTCTTGGCGCACATGCTCAATTTGCATTCCGGTATAGCGTTAGAAAGCTTGGAGAACTTGCCTGTGATTAAGTTGGGCACCGGGCCCGATGCGACTCAACCCGAATCCTTAGAAAGCGATGCGGACGCTGGCAACCGTATCACGCCTGCCCTAGCCGACGGCTCGGATGAGATCCACTTATTCCGCCACACCCTTCGCATAACCCTTAGAGGAAAATATCTGGATATTGTGCGTTATCTCTCAACAGTGGAGAAGTTACCTTGGCGTATATTCTGGGACGAGGTAACGCTCGACGCTCAACAGTATCCATTATCGGTGGTGACCCTGGAGTTTCACACCATCAGTACTGACGA
>CALZJI010000516.1 GCA_945787615.1 uncultured Chromatiaceae bacterium
GATTGAGCAAAACCGCAGGACTAGCCGGGCTAATTCGAGGATTTTGCGATTGAGGATTGTTCAAAAATGGCCCGAAGATGGGATGCGAAAATCGTAAGTTATTTTTTCGCGAGCCCTTAGGAGATCGTCTCGCGTGGTTAGTCATCGCACCCCTTTCGTGGGTATACACACGACTGCTATTTTAGGATCGTTTACGCTGAAATTATGAATTCGCCGCCCACAGGATCTAGGTCTGGCGTATGAGCCTGTACCCTTCCGCTCCGTGCGCCCTTGCCGCTTTCGCACTTCCCTACGCTTCGCGGCATCAGAGTTTCTATGCCCCAGAAATCTACAGTGCCTTACACGCCCTCGCAGCCATCGTTGGTCAGAAACGCGGGTGAAAACCTGTCTCCCCTTTGAATAGAAAGGCCGACAATAGATACGGTCAAGTTGACCTCGGTTAAGGAGTGCATCGCAGTATAATTGCCAGAAAAACGAAACCAAATCTGGCTCGTTGGAAATTGGTTGATAGGGCTAACGAAACGCTTACTCCGCTATGCCGTTTTGCGACAGAGCCCTTGGAGCACCTTGGCGGGTCCATAATTTATCGATTTCGCCGATAACCGCGCCGTAAGTTTCGTTTGCTGTATACGTCGTCGGTCAGGCCAATATTGACCTCCGTATCTTTCATTTCGTAGGTCGCAGAACTGCGTGTCTTCATATTAGTTATGTCTACGACATCCCAAACCCAAGCGTCCTTTATCTTTATCCAATCCGTTGTTTGCCGTTTTAGCAGTTTGCCATGCTTGTCGTAATAATCGACGCGTTTCTCCAAGCATGTATCCCAATCTTCGGTCTTGCTGAAGTAGAAAACCCGTTTGCTGTACAGCGGATCTGAGTGGGGGATACTTTCAACAACATAAAATGTTTCCCCTTCTATTGTCGCGGTATTAATGAAGCGATGGGTGTCCTCGTCCAACGCCCGTATCCTTAGGTCTTCATCCCGCAAATACCAATCCATGTTTTGCGGATCTCGCTCCGATACCCGGCGTACTTTGCGCGTTTCGGGTAAATAAACCCACTGGTCTGCGAGCTGTTCGTGTTCAGGGGTATACCCCCAACGCATAAAATTCACACCCTTATCCCATGGCGGATACATCGTGAACAAAATGACTTTGTCTACGACGCCCCGGACACCCTTATAGTCTTTCCATAGCCGAATATACTTATGCTTGACCTCCTTGCCATGCTCATCTCTCAGTGTGATGATGAGCTTAGAGCGTTGATCGTCGCCTTGATGCTTGTAGTAACAATTGCGGACGATCTCCAAGGCATCCGTTTCCTCAGCGACGGCGACGCCCGCCGAAGCCCACAATAAATAAACGAGAAGAAATGTATTGATTAGGGAGGCCAGGTTCATAGTTCGGATGAGATGCAGATGTATTGGTTAAGCCTACGTGGCATCGAATTCGGACATTAACCGCTCGGATCGCAGCGGCGCGACAGCCCTAATCCTTCACGGTGTGTCAGTGAGTTAAGTCGATAGCGGAACTCAGGTCCACGGAAAAAAATAATTATCCAACCTTGCTTGTCTTTCTGCTCAGCTTCTGCGTTACGGCAATCGTTGCATATTCCAATATGCGCCGCTTACCGTGCCTTAAATCTGAGCAAAAATCCGGCGTAATCTTTGGATAATTAATATTTTCCGCGGCCCTAACGGCGATTTGGTCTTTGCAGGTTGCCGAATAACACTCTACTCCCGGGTAAAGTTCTCGTGGCGATATGGCGTATTAACCCGCGCAACCCTAACACCGCTCAACCCGTAATTTACTCTATTATACCCGCGTTGGCCTGGGCCCAACAGAGTAATCTCCGCTATACCCCAGCCAATCCAAAGCCTATATTTATCGCGGTTCAGTGGCGGCGAGGTCATTGAGCGTTAAAAGAGAGTAAAATTAAACCGTTTATCGAGGTGCGAAAGCGCCTTTAACACAAGAAAAAAACGACAGGCTTACAGGAACCTTCCAATGATACAATTACTTTCCGCTATCCTATTGATTCTATTATCAGTTTTTCCCTTTTTCGCCGAAGCTGCCCCCTACCAGGTTGTCGACGTAGCCGGTGGCGGCAACATCATAGGGAAAGTCACCTATTCCGGCGACGAATACCCGCCACGACTCTACCCTATTGCTAAAGACGGTGACACCTGTGGAACGGGTTTTCGTGAAGTCGAATTCGTCAAGGTCCAGAAGAACGGCACGCTTACGAATGTCGTCGTCTATTTAGAAAAGGTGAAAGCGGGAAAGCCTTTCCCGGCTGTGATTGAGGAACCGAAGATCGATCAAAAAAACTGCCGCTTCTCCCCCCATCTGCAGGTGATGCGCAATGGCGACACCGTTCAAATAAACAACTCAGACCCCGTCACCCATAATGTCCACACTTACGAGATCATAGGGAGCGCCAAACGCACCGTATTCAATATCAATCAGCCACCGGAACTAAAAGTGCTCAATAAGCAAGTCAAGCTGCGACGGGGTAATGCGATGAAGGTAGAATGTGATGCCCATGATTTTATGCACGGGTTCGTTTTTGTCGCGAAGAATCCCTATTACGCATTAGTCGATGAGAACGGTCACTTCAACATCGATAATGTGCCACCGGGCACCTACACCGTGAATGCCTGGCACGGCATTCTCGGCGAGAAAGAAGACGAGGTAACGATCGCAAGTGGTGATTCGGTCTCGATCGATTTCGATTTCGATCTTGAGTTTTAGCCTGCTTTTCTTACCAGGATCCCGGGAGGTGGCGCCGGCGGCGCTTGCCGCGCCTTGAATCTGAGCAAAAATCCGGCGCAATCTTTGGATAATTATTATTTTCCGCGGCCCTTAGTTCATTGGGCGAACAACAATGAGCGCCTTCGTCGGTGTTTACGCTGCCAATGAATAAAACAATTCTGCGGGAGTTTTGTCACTGCCCGCCTGGCAATGCGCGAAAACGCAGGAATATGTGTATATTTCAAGTTTTCGCAAAGCTACCGCGTCCTCGGCAACTGCGTCCTGCGTTGCCCTACCACCTGCGGTCACTTCGGGCTCCTGCCCTCTCGTGACACTAGCACATCCATGTGCGTCGTCCCTGTAGGCGTGCTCTCGCCCCTTACCTACGTCCATGTAGGCAAAGCTACCGCGTCCTGCTCTCGCC
>CALZJI010000517.1 GCA_945787615.1 uncultured Chromatiaceae bacterium
CCACCGGTAAAAATGAGCATGTCAGATCCCGTTAAGATTACCGGGATCTGACCCTGATCTCATGGCTCGATAATGAAGCCGGGTGGTACCTTTTCCCAGGGATAACCGTCCAGGGCCATCTGGTAACCACGATCCAGGAGTTTTTTCATGTAAACCGGATCGAAGCTTTCAGTCGGCTCATCAGTAAAGTCCGGCGGAATGTAGGCCAGGTTGAAGTCGTTCCCGTCACGCCTGCACAGCGCGTATATCTGGTAGAGATCACCGATACCCTGCGTCCTGATGAGTGAATCAATGGTACGTGATGCGATAGGCATGACATTGCGTTTAATACCCTGGTAGTCCGGATCAAGAAACGAATTTCGAATCACGTAGACTTGAGGTTTTCCCTGTACCTTGAGTTTCTCTGTGATCTGTTTCCAGTCTACTGCTGCCGGGTAGACAAACACCTGTGAGCCGGTCCCGCCATCCACGTGCATCTCGTCGTATTGTTTACCCTCGGCTTCCACTGAAATGATCACGGGCGGGAAAGCAATAGGTATTGCTGCCGACGCCCGGAGTAATTCATGTATTAACGTCATCTTTTGCGGGTAGTCACTGGCCGCAATGGCGCCGATATTCCAGATTACCGACCGGCCGGCATCAAGATTCACGGTACCGACGAACAGGCGCCGGCCTCTTTTATGCTCCCGGGCAATGGCGTCGATCATGTCGGCATCAATGTACTTTGCGATCAATTCCTGCAGAGGCGTTGTGTCAGTTATCGAATCGCCAAAGGCCGCAGCAAACAGATTACGTTTCACAGCAATGTCTTTGGTGGTCGTCGTCGTATACACCTCTTTCATTTCGTCATCATAGTCCGGACCCAGAAAAGCGAACGGCGCAGTCAGGGCCCCCGTGCTGACCCCGGTCACCATGCTGAATTCAGGCCGCTCGCCAGTCGCGGTCCATCCGATGAGCAGTCCTGCTCCGAAAGCCCCGTTCGCACCCCCGCCGGAGATCGCGAGGTAATTGTGTGGTTTGTCATAAATGCCGGAGAAAAGTTGACGCAACTCGACATCAGTAAATGTTTCGAATCTTTCCTCAGCAAAAGTCGGCCACTCGTCCCCCCAGAATCTTGCCTCCGGAATACTCGGGATTTCTGCTTCCACGGTGTACTCGGGAGGAAGCGGCTGTCGCGCCAGCGAACTGGCACAACCAGTCAGGATAAGCAGTAGAGCAAGAGTACCCCACTGGCTTGCTTGTTTGAGAGATGGAGAGAACATTTGATACCCCCTTCCTCGTTATTTCATGATTTCGCC
>CALZJI010000518.1 GCA_945787615.1 uncultured Chromatiaceae bacterium
CTCAATCGCGAAATCCTCGAATTAGCCCGGCTAGTCCTGCGGTTTTGCTCAATCGGATTGTCCAAAACTAACCCAAATATGGGCGCGAAAAATACGAAGTTATTTTTTCGCGAGCCCTAAGTCTGCGATCAGACGCGTTTTTGTCTGCAGTGCAAGCATCAAAAACGATCCATTGCATCGTGTAAAGCGTGAGCGCTAGGCGCCATTGATTAAGGCGGTTTCGTCATCCTCATTTTGTCGAAAAATCCCTCCGTGTGAACACGATTATTGTCGTTCGCGTTTTTCGATACTTACCATGATTTATTGACATCATCGTCCTGCGAGTAAGAGTATAATCAATCGTAGAGATAAACGATCTCAACCGCTTGGCTTCTTCGGTGGCTTGCGTTACGCGCCGTAAGGGGGCAGCGATTCATACATCGATACAATAACGTTAAGAGTTAGAGCAATGAACGCTTTAGAAACCAATAGGGTCGGAACTGAAACCGCGCATAACATATACCAACGAACGTGGCACTCTTTGGATGTCTTCTTCAAACCCCAAAACGTAGCGGTCATTGGCGCTACGGAATCTGAAGGCAGCGTCGGTCGCACAACGCTGTGGAACCTAATCAGCACACCCTTCGGGGGCACGGTGTTTCCGGTGAATCCGAAACGGCCAAGCGTCCTAGGCATAAAAGCCTATCCGAGCATTAAGGACGTTCCGGCACAGGTCGATTTAGCCGTAATTGTCACACGCGCGCAAACTGTGCCGGGCATTGTACGCCAATGCGCGGAAGTGGGGGTAAAAGGGGTGATTGTCATCTCGGCCGGTTTCAAGGAACTCGGGCCGGAAGGTTTAGCCCTGGAACGCGAGTTACTCGCGGAAGCACGTCGCGGCGGGATACGCGTTATCGGCCCTAATTGCCTAGGATTGATGTGTCCGCCAACTGGAATTAACGCGACCTTCGCGGCGGCGATGGCGCGTCCCGGAAACGTTGCATTTATTAGTCAAAGTGGCGCGCTATGCACAGCGGTCCTAGACTGGAGTATCAGCGAAATGGTGGGCTTTAGCGCCTTTATTTCCATGGGATCGATGGTCGATGTGGGATGGGGCGACCTAATTAACTATCTTGGCCAAGACCCGAAAACGCAAAGTATTCTCATCTATATGGAATCGGTTGGCGACGCCCGTTCGTTCCTCTCAGCTGCCCGCGAAGTCGCGCTGACTAAACCTATTATTGTTATCAAGGCAGGGCGCACCAGCGCCGGTGGAAAGGCGGCCGCCTCGCACACGGGGGCGCTCACAGGAAGCGACGATGTTTTGGATGCGGCCTTTAGGCGCACCGGCGTCTTGCGTGTAAACAACATCTCGGACCTGTTCCACACCGCTGAGGTGTTGGCCAAACAGCCTAGGCCAAAGGGCCCAAAACTCACTATTCTGACCAACGCCGGCGGCCCTGCGGTGTTGGCCACCGATGCGCTGGTCTCCGCGGGCGGCGAGCTCGCCGAGCTTGCACCGGAGACTAGGCAAGCCCTGGATGATTTTCTTCCCCCGCACTGGAGTCGCAACAACCCCATTGACATCCTTGGAGATGCGGACGCGAAGCGTTATGCCATGGCGCTAGAGGTAGCGGCAAAGGACCCCAACAGTGACGGCCTCCTCGTGATTCTCACGCCGCAGGCAATGACCGACGCCACCCAAACAGCTGAGTTGTTGAAAAACTACGCGAAACTCGGTAGCAAGCCCGTCCTCGCGACATGGATGGGGGGACCCGAAGTGGCCGCAGCCGAGCGGATTCTCAACGGAGCGGGGATACCCACGTTCTCCTATCCAGACTTGGCAGCCCGTGCATTTCATTACATGTGGTCATACACCTATAACCTTCGAGCCTTGTATGAGACACCCGTCTTGCCTACCGGTGCCGCCGATCGGGCCAGCGTGCGCATGATCATCGACAATGCGCGCGCAACAGGTCGAACTCTGCTGACCGAACATGAATCTAAGCAAGTCCTTGCGGCATATGAGATTCCGACGGTTACGTCACAAATTGCCGCGACAGCGGATGATGCCGTGGCGGCAGCGGACACGGTCGGCTATCCGGTGGTGCTCAAACTGCACTCAGAGACCATTACCCACAAGACCGATGTTGGTGGAGTGCAGCTGAATCTGAAAGATGCCGATGCGGTGCGCACGGCATTTCAGGCCATCGAAAGCTCCGTTAGCGCGCACGCACGCAATTCCGATTTCCTTGGAGTCACTGTCCAGCCCATGATCGAACGCTACGGCTATGAATTGATTATCGGCAGCAGTGTCGATCCCCAATTCGGCCCGGTGTTGTTGTTCGGACTCGGTGGGCAACTGGTGGAGGTGTTTAAGGACAAGGCGTTGGCCTTGCCGCCTCTCACTACGACGCTGGCGCGCCGAATGATGGAGCAGACTAAAATCTATACTGCATTAAAGGGCGTCAGGGGACGTGAGCCCGTGGATCTTGGCGCGCTAGAGGCGTTGATGGTCCGTTTCAGTCATCTCGTAGCCGAGCAGCGTTGGATCAAAGAAATAGACATTAATCCGCTACTCGCCTCAGCAGAAGGGTTAATCGCTCTGGATGCGCGTGTTGTCCTCCACGGTCCTGACGCCGTCGAGGAGGAGGATCTACCGAAGTTGGCGATACGCCCTTATCCGATCCGATACGCGAAACAATTAACCCTAAACGACGGCACCCAAGTCGCGATCCGCCCCATCCGCCCCGAGGACGAGCCGCGGATGGTCCATTTTCACGAAACATTGTCTGAGCGAACCGTGTATTTCCGCTACCTGCAAATGTTGCATCTTACGCGACGCATCGCCCATGAGCGTCTCACACGGATCTGTTTTATCGATTACGATCGAGAGATGGCCCTCGTGGCCGAGTGGAAAGACCCAAGCACGAGCACGGCAGAAATCGTCGGCGTGGCGCGTTTTCAACGCGAGCATGATACCGGCGATGCAGAGTTCGCCATCGTGCTCAGCGACGCCGCCCAGGGCAAAGGGCTGGGCAGTGAACTCATGCGGCAACTCGTAAGCGTGGCACAACAAGAGAAGATCCAAAGACTGACCGCTGAAATTCATCCAGAGAATATGGCGATGCAACGAGTATGTGAGAAGCTTGGTTTTAAGGTCTATCGAGAACCGGCTGAGCGGACCGTGTTTGCTGAGTTGTCACTAAACGCATAATGTCCCATTGCGGATTGTTTGTCACGGCTTTCTCTTTACGTTAGTTGTAAGAAACCTATCCTGAGCGAAACGTTAATTTACGATTAAAAACGATCGGTAGGGTCAAGCACTGGCGCGGTAGCTCGTAGGATCGCCCTTGTGTGTTACGAATTCGTACGTCAAGCGGCCATTGGCGTTTGAAAAAGTCCACGGCAGTGCTTCCGCCGTCGATAGCGTTCAATGTTGACAACGTTTTCGGTAGTATTTTCGGGATCTGCTTTTTGTTCGGGTGTGACGCCGTCTAACGACCCATGGGTGGCGAATTCGTAATTTTGATGTGAATTGGCCCAAAAATCGCAGTCTTGTCGTTCGCGGCGTATGGATTTTGGTCTGTTCACCTCGATACGTCGTCTTATCGATCGTTCATTTCGTAACAACATTGGCGAACCTGCTTCGGCCGGGCGGCGTAAAAGCGGCCGACGCGTCGAAACGCCGTCGGTTGATTGCGAACTGCGCGATAGCAGGCATAACAACTCTCGAGCCGCCGCGTGACACTTTAGTTTTTACACCTTACGCCCTCCTACGCGTCCGCTTAGGCAAAAAACGTCACCGCGTTGGCTTGGACTGCTTGTGCCTGTCATACTGGCCACCTACGTAGAGCTACGTAATTCCGCGCCCGGCGAATTCAATTAACCCTTTCGTTAGTAGCAAAATGGTCTGTTGATAAACTTAAAGCCCGCGTATTTTGCGGTGACGCTTATAGCCCACACTTATTATTAATCAAAATGGGCTGGTTGAGTGTAAAATCGCTGCCTGTTTGCGTATTTTAAATAAGAAAGTAAACTGGTTACGTGGGTTCGACTCCACGGGGCGGGCTTCCTTGCGTGTACCAAGCCCCCCCATGTTATAAAATCGGGTTACGTATTTAAGGGGGAGACATGGGGCAAAAACAGTTAAAACATACCTGTCATATTATTGCAATTAGCGTGGCAATGTCGGTATCGTACGCATCGGCAGACCCCAATGTGAAGATTCTTTCTCCTGCGGATGGCGCCATTTTCAAGGAGGGGGAGTCCATCCCTGTTAAATATAAAATCAAGCCCAATCCCGGTGGTGATCATTCGCATATTTATATCAATCATAAGGAAGCAGGCATTTTGCGGCGTAAAAAAGCGACTTTCACGCTGAACCCCTTGCCTTCCGGCGAACATTCGATTTGTCTCAAGGTTGTCAACAAGGCGCATGCCCCCATTGGTCAGGAAACCTGTATTAAAGTCACTCGCCAGTAAGCGATGCAATGGGAAAATCTCTTCTACGCGCTTACCCAGTTCGTCCATAACTTTGGCGCCCTGACCGTCGTTGGCTGCGCGCTGGGTGCTCTCAAGGTGCACGCCGATAATCTTGAGCTTAAACGAAAGCTGGTCTGGCTAGTACTTATCGGGTGGAGCGTACAAGCCTTCAGTGGTTTGATGTTTGGTGCGATCAGCCTGTATTTTTATGGTGAAACACCAGATTTGCACTCAACGGCACAGGTCGCATTAGCGATAAAACTGGTATGCGCGGTGTCAGGTATTTTGCTGGCGTTGTTTTATATAATAAGTGCAACGCGCTGGAGTAATCAGGGACGTCATCGCGTTTTTTATGGGTTGACGGGATTTGGCGCGACGGCGCTGACGGCAGCTGCCTTTTTACGATGGTTTTCGTAGTTTATACGCTACAAATAATAACAAATAAG
>CALZJI010000519.1 GCA_945787615.1 uncultured Chromatiaceae bacterium
AGAGCGAAGTATAGAGGACACCCAAGAGCGAAGTATAGAGGACACCCATAATAATTAACACCGTCATTCGCTCGAGGTAAGCTCTATCCCATGACACGCGCCAGACAAGAACTAATCGATCTCGACTCAACCCCGTATTATCACTGCATCTGCAGGTGTGTGCGACGGGCTTTTTTATGTGGCGAGGATCATTTAACGGGCAAAAATTACGAACACCGCAAGGCGTGGGTTGTCGAGCGCTTATCGTTCTTATCACAGGTGTTTGCCATTGATGTGTGCGCGTATGCCGTAATGTCGAACCATTATCATGTCGTGTTGCGGATTAACCGCGATGAGGTGGTGTCGTGGGACGATAGGGAAGTAGCGAAGCGGTGGGAGAAGTTGTTTAGTTTACCGTTATCGGTTAATCGTTATCTGCTAGGCGCGACCGGTAAGGGCGAAAGCGTCAAAGCTCAAGAACTTATTCAAAGCTGGCGCGAACGTTTAACGGATTTATCTTGGTTTATGCGGACCTTGAATGAGTATTTGGCGCGTAAAGCGAATGAAGAAGCAACAGCAACTATCTAAAGGACGCCCATAATAATTGACACCACCCTAAATCTCAGCTAACCTACATTTCATGACACGCGCCAGACAAGAACTCATAGATCTAGACTCAACCTCGTATTACCACTGCATCTGCAGGTGTGTGCGGCGGGCTTTTTTATGTGGCGAAGATCATCTAACGGGCAAGAATTACGAACACCGTAAGGTGTGGGTTGTCGAGCGTTTATCTTTGTTATCGCAGGTTTTTGCCATTGACGTGTGTGCGTATGCCGTAATGTCGAACCATTATCATGTTGTGTTGCAGGTTAACCGCGATGAGGTGGCGTCGTGGGACGATAAAGAAGTGGCGAATAGGTGGGCGAAGTTGTTTAGCTTACCGTTATTGGTGAATCGTTA
>CALZJI010000520.1 GCA_945787615.1 uncultured Chromatiaceae bacterium
AAGACGCCTCGGAAAATCTTCATAACTCGGTGCCGTTGGCGGCGGCCCACGCCTTTGAAAACATCGATCCGCAATGTGACTACGTAGTCACGACGGAAATCGCATCGGGGCGTTTCGAGGACGACTTACGTCGTATGCGTATGGCCGCGTGGCACGGCGCGGACCACATCATGGTTATCCGCACCACGGGCCAGTCCCATTTCGATGGGCTTATCGAAGGCACGCCGGAGGGTGTTGGCGGTATTCCGGTAACAAGAAAACAGCTTCGCGCGACCCGCAAAGCGTTGGATGCCATTGAAGACGAGGTCGGTAGACCCATCAACTTTCACTCCTACGTCAGCGGGCTCGCGGGACCGGAGATGGCCGTACTTTTTGCGGAGGAGGGTGTAAACGGGGCGCACCAGGATCCCCAATACAATGTCCTTTACCGCGATATCAACATGCATCGTTCCTTCGTGGATGCCGCAGAAGCGAAAAAGATCTTGGCTGATGGCGGTATCTTACAGCTCGACGGCGCCCATAATGCCAACGCCACGGCCAAGGAAGCGTGGAAGGTGACGCCCGAGTTGTTTGTGCAGCACGCCATCAACACGGGCTATTCTCGCGCCGCTGGCATGTTGGCGGACTTGATCGCGCTCTCCACGGTGCCGCCCACCGCGCCGCCGGCACCCAAGCTGCGGCTTGATCTACCCTATGCGCTTGCCCTGCGGGAATTGTTTCAGGGCTACAGGTTCCGTGCCCAGCAAAACACACGTTATATGGGATCGGACACCCAGGAAGCTACGGTCACCCATGTGCTTGATACGCTGATTTCGCGTCTGACCTCGGCGGATATTCAAAGCACCATTACGCCCGATGAAGGGCGTAACATACCGTGGCATTATAACAACGTGGCCGGCGTGAACGCGGCGCGACAAACGCTTATGGGTGTCGACGGTTTGATGGACATGATCGAGCTCAAGCAGGACGGGCCACTGCGCGAGCAGGCCCGCGAGCTCAAGGAACGTGCCGTGCTCTTTTTGGAAGAGATCGTGGAAAGTGGCGGTTATTACGCTGCCGTTGAGGCGGGTCAGTTCGTGGATCAGGGCTATTTTCCAGAACGCAAAGGCGACGGCATTGTTCGCGATCCGCACGGCGGTGATGGCGCCGCCACCGTAATCCCCCGAGAGCGCGACTACGGTGCCCCGGTCTGTAGCCACTTCGGTAACAATGTCTACGGAAAGGGCAAGCCGTGCGACGACTACGGTGGCTGCACGTTGTGTGATGCCGCCAAGATACAATACATCGATGAGTTAGATGCGCACGACAACGTTGAGAAACGCCTGGAGCAACCCCTTGAGGAACACGCCAAGGGGCTGTTGCGCCCGGAGGTCGAGAAACATGGCGATGGATTGGTATGCGTGACGTTGTTCGTCCCTGATGAGCAGACTGTGGCAGAAGCGGCGGCACTGGCGATGGTGCAGCGCATGGGGCTAAATAACCCCGAAGTGATCAGCCGGCGGCTCATGCATCCGTCAGAGGGGAGTGTCTTTGAGATAAAGGGCATCCTCGACGTGGCGATTTGTGCGGACACGCTTTCCGTACCGGTGGGCGAGGCGCCGCTTTCCGATGAGGAGATCGAGGCCTGGGTGCGCCCACAGCACATCCACCTCGTAGCGGCTACCATTGGCGAGGATGAACATTCGGTGGGGCTGCACGAGATCCTCGACATCAAGCATGGCGGTATCGAGAAATACGGCTTCCATTGCCACGATCTGGGCACTTCAGTGCCCGTCGAGCAGCTGCTTGACAGGGCGGAGGAGGTAGGTGCGTGTGCGATATTGATTTCAACTATCGTCACCCACGCCGATGTCCACACCCATCACATGCGGCGCTTGGGTGCGCTCGCGCAGCAACGCGGATTGCGGCGGAAGCTGCTGTTAGTGGCCGGTGGTGCCCAGGTTACCGATAAACTCGCTCGCGACTGCGGCTTGGATGCGGGATTTGGCCGCGGAACCACGGGCCAGGACGTGGCCAGTTTTCTGGTTCGGAGGCTTCGCGAAGAAGAATAGTTTTGGGCGAGGCGGCGTCAAGAACTGGTGTTAAGCCACTTAGCATTACAGGGTTTTGCTAATCCTCTTTCTGTGGGAGAGGCCGAGAACGACGCAGCAAGGGCTTGTTAAACAAACGTACAATGGCACATCCGTATTTGACTATCGACCTCGATAAGATCGAGCATAATAGCCGCGCGCTCGTCGATTTGTGCCAGCAGCAAGGGATCGAGGTCGTGGGGGTAACGAAGTGCGTTTGCGGTCACCCCGAAGTGGCGAAGGCCATGTTGCGCGGAGGTGTCTCCGCGATCGCCGATTCACGTTTGGAGAATATCTACCGACTCAGAGGTGGGGGTGTTGAGAGTTCTTACATGCTGCTTCGCCTGCCGCCGTTGTCCGGGGTGGACGAGGTGGTTGAAACCGTAGCCGTGAGTTTGAACTCCGAACTTTCAGTTCTTGAAGCATTGTCGGCCGCCGCGATCCGTCGGGACTTACGCCACGATGTGGTGCTTATGGTCGACCTCGGTGATTTGCGCGAGGGAATCTGGCCCGATGAACTTGTTCCATTCGCACGAGAAGCGGTTAAAATGCCGGGCATTCGCATCGTAGGTCTTGGAACAAACCTCGGTTGCTTTGGCGGTGTGGTTCCGAGCGAGGCCAATATGACTCGATTGGTTCATTTGGCTGCTGAAGTTGAACGGACCTGCGAGATCAAGTTGGCGCGGATCTCAGGTGTCAATTCGAGCGGTCTTAACCTCATCGCATCGGGGCGAATGCCCACGCGAGTCAATCAAGCGCGGCTCGGTGAGGCCATTCTACTGGGACGCGAGACCGTTCATCGTACGCCTTGGCCGGCTACGTTCCAAGACGCGTTTTTGTTGCACGCCGAAGTGCTCGAGCTTAAGACAAAACCTTCTGTGCCCATTGGCGAGCGGAGCGAAGATGCCTTTGGCAAGCGGCCAGTATTTGAGGAAAGGGGCGAGAGGCTGCGCGCGTTACTGAATCTGGGGCGCGAGGACGTGGACGAGGACGGAATCAAGGCCGTCGACCCAGGTGTCACCATACTCGGCGCTTCGAGTGGCTATTTGGTTGTGGACGTGACCGAGACGGCTCGTAACATTCGGGTCGGCGATCAACTGACGTTCTCACCGAACTACAGTGCGCTCCTTGCCGCGATGACATCCGAATACGTTAAGACACGCACCTTGCGGGGAGGAAAGCCGATAAGACGAGAGACACAGCTGGGATGTAGTGCGGATTCCAAGTTAATGCGGGCGAACCATGGACCTATTTAGAGCCAATTTGACAAAGGCGTTTATTCATCTCGATCGTTTGACGCACAACGTGCGCCTTCTTAAACAACTGGTGGGTAAACGACCACTATGGCCTGCTATCAAGGCCAATGCATACGGTCACGGAATAGAAGCCGTTGCTCGCCACCTGGTTGGGCTCGGCTACCACACCCTGTGTGTTGCCGAGGTTTACGAGGCAATCGTCCTGCTTGAGGCGGGAGTCCGCGCAAGGTTTTTGTTGCTGTCTGCGACACGGCCTGAACACAGCGAGGCTATTGTCGAGTACGAGTGCGAGCCCGTCGTGTGTACGGCGGAGATGCTAGATGCCTTGGCGAGAGAGGCGCAGAAACGCGGACGACAGGTCTCAGTGCATATTGCCATCGACACCGGTATGGGCCGCGTCGGCATCTACCCCGCCGAGGTCCCGGCATTTATCGAGCGCGCTCGGGCGCTACCTTCATTGCGCGTCCGCGGTCTTATGAGCCATTTTCCATGCGCAGATCAAGCGGATAAGGCCCCTTCTTTGGAGGAAATTGCGCAATTCCGCCGCGTTATCGAAACGACTCGTGGCCGTAATATTGAAGATATCGAAGTCCGGCACATGGCCAATAGCGCAGCAATTTTCGATTTGCCCGACGCGTACTTCGATGCGGTGCGACCCGGAATTGCCATATACGGTCTGCGCCCCTCCTGGGAGATTGCTAATCCACGGGTGATGGAACTCAAGCCGGTGCTTGAATGGAAGACGCAGGTCACTTTTCTCAAGGAAGTTCCAGCGGGCACGGGTCTCAGTTACGGGCATGCTTTCCATACCACACAGCCTTCCCTTATCGCTACGGTGCCCGTTGGCTACGGCGATGGCCTCAGCCGGAATCTCTCTAACAATTTTGAAGCTCTCGTTGGCGGTGTACGTTGTCCTCAAGTGGGCCGCATCACCATGGATCAGTGCCTGATCGATGTCACCGCACTTCGCGGACAGGTTGAGCTGGGTGATGAAGTCGTAATCATTGGACGCCAAGGAAAGGAGGAAGTGACGGCGGACGAATTGGCCGAGAAACTCGGGACCATTAACTATGAAATAGTCACCGCTATTAGCCAGCGTGTTCCGCGTGTGGTCGTTGCCGATTAATAAAGTAACTGTATGCGGTGGAATGGAATCCCGAAAAGACATATCCATCGCGGATTAGTTTTGCCGAAAAATTTTGTAATATGACTAATCCGTTGCAAAGCTTTCGTTCCACGTTTATGGCCATGTAGGTAAAACGTGCAGCTGTCGAACCTGGGAGGGCGAGCCCGTATCTCCTGTGGTCGCAATTTGTGGGGAAACATAGTCACGATGAGTATATGTAAGTTAGATTCCTTGCGCGTAACACCTTACACGAAGTCGTGTCGGAAGGGGTGTGTGGAGATTTGTCATGGCGTTTGACTTAAAAAATCGGAGCTTTCTTACGCTGCTCGATTTCACAGCGGAGGAAATCGGCTATCTCTTGGATCTGGCGAAAGATTTAAAAGCGGCCAAATACGCTGGCAGTGAACAGCCGCGTCTAAAGGGAAAGAATATTGCGCTGATTTTTGAGAAAACCTCGACGCGTACACGCTGCGCATTTGAAGTGGCTGCCTACGACCAAGGTGCTAACATCACTTATCTCGGTCCCACCGGCACCCAGATCGGCATCAAGGAATCGATGAAAGATACCGCGCGCGTATTAGCGCGCATATACGATGGCATCGAGTACCGCGGCTTTGATCAGGCGGCGGCCGAAGAACTCGGTCGCTACGGAGTACCGGTCTGGAACGGTTTGACCAACGAGTATCATCCCACACAAGTATTGGCCGATCTGCTTACCATGACGGAGCATTCGGATAAGTCGCTAGAGAAGATTGCTTTCTGCTATCTCGGCGACTGTCGCAGTAACATGGGCGATTCACTATTGGTGGGCGCCGCCAAGATGGGTATGGATTTTCGTATGGCTGCGCCGGAGTCCCTTCGGCCAGACGTTCGATTAGAGGCCAAATGCCGGGCTATCGCTGAAAAGGCCGGTGGCCGCATTCTCCTTACTGATGATCTTGCCAAAGCGGTCAATGGCGCCGACTTTCTCTATACCGACGTATGGGTCTCCATGGGCGAACCGGACGTGGTGTGGGAAGAGCGTATCCGGCTTCTTCGGCCCTATCAAGTAAGTAGCCAGGTGCTGGCGTTGACTGGCAATCCAGAAGTGAAGTTCATGCATTGCCTGCCGGCATTTCACAATCGCGAAACAAAGATCGGAGAGGAAATCTATGAGAAGTTCGGGTTGGAGGCGATGGAAGTGACCGAAGAGGTGTTTGAGTCGGCGGCATCTATCGTATTCGATCAAGCTGAGAATCGCATGCACACCATCAAGGCGACAATGGTCGCCTCCTTGGGGAACTAATCAATGCGTGTTGTGATTGCCCTCGGTGGAAACGCGCTGCTTCGCCGCGGTGAACCATTGACCGCGGAGAATCAGCGCCGTAACGTAAAGATTGCAGCGAGCGCGTTGGCGCCTATCGCTTGCGAACATGAGTTAGTGATATCCCATGGCAATGGACCACAAGTTGGCCTGTTGGCGCTGCAGGGGTTTGCCGATAGGCCTGAGGAGGCCTACCCGCTGGATATCCTCGACGCGGAAACCGAAGGCATGATCGGTTATTTAATAGAGCAGGAACTGAGTAACCTGCTTTCCAGCGATCGACGCTGTGCAACCCTACTGACGCAGATCGAGGTGGATTCCAATGATGCCGCTTTCAAACATCCAAGTAAACCCATCGGTCCGGTTTATAGTGAAGCGGACGCACGAAGACTAGCAAAGGAAAAAGGCTGGCGCATGGCGAAGGACGGTGAACACTTTCGCCGCGTGGTCGCTTCGCCACGACCAAAACGCATCTTTGAGCTTAGCGTGATCCAACTGCTCGTCAGCCAAGGTATAATTGTCATCTGTGCCGGTGGTGGTGGTATTCCCACCGTGTGCCGAGAGGATGGCAGTCTCGTCGGTGTTGAGGCCGTAATCGATAAGGATTTGGCGAGCTCATTGTTGGCGCGTGAGCTTGGAGCGGAGGCGTTATTAATGTTGACCGACGTCGATGCCGTCTATATACCGTGGTCTGAGCCTAATGCCCGAGCGATCCATCGTGCTTCGCCGCAGGCTATTCGACAGTTCTCTTTCGCGCGTGGTTCTATGGCGCCTAAGGTGGAGGCGGCCTGCGAGTTTGTCGAACTGACCGGGGGTATGGCGGGTATAGGTAAACTCGATAAGGCCGAAGCTCTTCTGCGGGGTGCGGCGGGAACGGTGATTACACCGGATGTATCAGGCGTTGAGTGGTGGGAGGAGGTGTAATAGCGTCGAGGAGGCGTTGCCGCTGAGGCCATCCCGGGCCTCCGGCCGTTTCATCCGTGCGATTGTTCTACAAGGCCTCGTTCTATCAGAAATGTGTCCACTAGGCGGCCTAGTCCAGGATCACCCACTTCGGCGAACTCGTATCTTGCCCGCACAATGGGTTTGTTAATGTCGATTAGCGCTTTCAAATTACAGGGCGTCGCTGAGACCACCACATCGACATCAGCGGCATTGATCGTTTCGCGGAGCGCTTGAAGTTGCGACGGATGGTAGCCCACCGCGGGCAATACTGGCCCGATGTGAGGGTATTGGGCGTATACGGCGGCAATCTCCTCGACGGCACTGTTACGCGGGTCAATGATTTCAGCGGCCTGGGCTTGTGTGGCGGCTACATAGCCTGCGCCATAAGACATGCCGCCGTGGGTTATCGTTGGTCCGTCTTCGACGACCAATACGCGTTTGCCGCGAGCCTTCTCTGGATGATCGAGCTGTACCGGAGAAGCGCCGCGCGCGATCGCGGCCTTAGGGTTAATTCTGAGTGCCGCTTCGATGACATGCTGAATGTTGGCATCCGAAGCTGAATTCACCTTTGCCACGAGAATGATGTCGGCCATACGCAACACCGCCTCCCCTGGGTGATGGCTGTCCTCGTGACCCGGTCGCAGGGGGTCGACGAGGACTATATGCAGATCCGGTCTAATAAATGGGAAATCGTTATTGCCGCCATCCCACAGGATGGCATCTGCTTCATTTGCCGCGCGCGCCACGATTTGACCATAATCTACGCCCGCATAAACGACATTGCCGACGGCGAGATGCGGTTCGTATTCTTCGCGTTCCTCGATAGTACAGTCGGCAGCGTTAAGGTCGGCTTGGCTGGCAAAACGTTGTACCGCCTGACGCGCGAGGTCGCCATATGGCATGGGGTGGCGAATAACCGCCACCCGCAGTCCGCGCTTTTTCAGTTCGCGCGACAGCCAACGGGCAGTCTGCGACTTACCGCATCCTGTCCTCACTGCACAGATGGCGATGACTGGCACCGTTGTACTAAGCATGGTGCGTTCAGGCCCCAGGAGTAGGAAGTCGGCGCCGGAGGCCAAAGCGATGGAGGCGTAATGCATAACACGCGCGTGGCTAACATCGCTGTAGGCAAAGACGACCTGCTCTATGCGCTCTCGCCGGCACAACGTTTCCAGTTGAGATTCATGAACAATTGGAATGCCGTCGGGGTAATGCAAGCCCGCGAGCGAGGCGGGATAGCGGCGCCCAGCGATCGCCGGAATCTGGCTCGCGGTAAATGCGACCACATGGTAAGCGGGGTCGTCGCGGTAGACCATGTTGAAATTATGAAAATCGCGACCGGCCGCACCCATAATGAGAACGCGAGTTGCTTTTTTATTGTCGGGCATTGAACGGGTATCTACCTCATTGGCTCAACCTGCCAACAAACTATAGTACTCGATCCATGGGAAACGACACCAGCTCTCCGCTCCGTCGAGTCATTGTCAATAAGGTGTGGTGGCGGAATCCCTTCTGCCGTCGGCTTAGCCTGCGACTAGGGCTCGCGTCATAATTAATTCACGTTTTGGGCGTTGAAGCGCTCGCCTGGCAAAGCTTCCGCGTCCTCGATTCGATTGCCGTTCCCGACGCAATTCTACCTCCTGCGGTCACTTTGGGCTCCTGCCCTCTCGTGACACTAGCACATCCATGTGCGTCGTCCCTGTAGGCGTGCTCACGCTCCTTGCCTACGTCCTTGTAGGCAACGCGGCCAGGCGAGATGGATCGGTGTCCAAAATGTGAAATAATTTTGACACGAGCTCTTAGCTGGAGAAAGTCTGTTGGCAAGTGAGCCGTGACTGGTAATGCTGATTGCTCGCTAGAATACGTAGTCTGGATGGAGTGTGCCGGAGCCCAGGATAAACCTCATAAAAAAACGACGCGATTCATCGTTTTGCCTGTCTTCATTGAGTCTTTCGGTCGAAAACGAAAACAGGCCCCAAGGAGGCGCTATTCCTCGCCTATCCTTGGGGCCAGCGGGCTTAACGCCATTTTGCTTTGTGTCTAGTTGATATGGCTAAGTACGCCTAGTTGGGCGGAACGTGGAACGCGCCTTGTACGTCTGGGCAGATCGGTGGTGGGTTGTTCGGAAAATTCTCAATACATCCACCGTCAACCCGATGAAGTTGTTCATCGACAAGTCCTGTTATCAGTGGGCCGTGCCATTTGATTATAATATGCACCTCCGCCCCCCTGGGGTTAGTGAGTTCTCCAAATAAGCTGCCGGGTAGTTGGGGGCCGCCAACTTCGAGGTGAGCGTTAATCGTGGTTCGGCCATTTGCTCCGACGGCATGGCCGGCAGCTCTAAGCGCAGCCGGCTCCGTATCTTCATTGGATAGAAGGTCGTCCAAACTACAGGGGTGCTCAAGGCACGCTTGAGGATTGTTGTAAATCAGCCACCAGGCGGTATACCCGCCGGGCTCCAGACCAAACGTTCTTAGGTGAAGCGATATAGAATCCCTAGTTCTCCTAAGTCTCGATATTGCGCGCGGGCCGACGTACTCGCCGGGTATGAGAAGAAACTGCTCCGAAAAGTGAAATACGGGCACAATGTCTATAAGCCGGTCTTTGGCCATAGCGCCACTATGGAATAAAGTGCCACCAACTACGAAACCAATCCCGAGTATAAATAATCTGACACGTTTCAGTTGCGTAAACATATACCCTCCTTTGGCTATGTTTGTCACCGGATGTATGAATGTTGCACACATTACCTGTACTTGTAGAAAGGGCCAATACCACGAAGTATTGAGGTGATAAAAACTCCCTGAGCGGACCTACGTCTTTATACCTCGATGTGTTGGTCGTAGCCCAACGGGTAATGACAACTTGAGTCTATGCTTTCGTCCCTAATCTCGGGATCAGAGGTTTTGCGTACGGCGAAGATGTTAGGAGTAAACGGCGTAGAAATTAGGGATAAGCAAAAAGACTGCGGCGGAAACGTCTTTATTGACGTTGATTTTGGTACTGTCGCATTTAGGGTACAGGGCCGACGATAAAGATTGCCACCCTAAGGATTTGCCCAAAAATAACTTCACATTTTAGACATCGATCCATACCGCCTGGCTGCGTTGCCTACAAGGACGTAGGTAAGGAGCGTGAGCACGCCTACAGGACGACGCACATGGATGTGCTAGTGTCACGAGAGGGCAGGAGCCCGAAGTGACCGACGCACATGGACGATGTGCATGGACGCACAAGTGTCGCGATAGCATGGACGACGAGAGCGAGTGTGCTAGTGTCACGAGAGGGCAGAAGCCCGAAGTGACCGCAGGACGCAGCTGCCGAGGACGCGGAAGCTTCGCCAGACGGGCGTCTCAACGCCCAACATGTAAAATTATTTTTCGGCGAACCCTTACCGAGTGCTCACCACGAGTGTGTCTTAACTACCACGCCATTATGCTGTCGGGCTTGGAGGGGGGGTGGTCAAGTCGCGCTGGTGATCGGTCCGTGCTTGCACAGAACCTTCAGGTGTTAATATTACGTTAACGGGCTCTATGTCTCAATAAATTGCCGAAAATGTATATCTACTCACGCTTATCTTCCTCAGCAGTAGTAGAGCAACTACTACCTGATTATGGCTTGACATCCTCCGTGCAGTGCCAGTACTACGTACTTGGGCTGCATGACAACTACATTATTGAGGACGGTGACCGAAGATACATACTGCGAGTGTATCGCAATGACTGGCGTTCTAGAGAAGACGTGCTTTTCGAGACGGATCTCCTAACGTTTCTGGCCGCTGCAGGTGCGCCGGTCGCCGGCCCGCTACCGACTATTCACGGTGCGCGATGTATTTTCCGCGACTATCCGGAAGGTGAAAAAGCGGTAGCACTATTTCCTTATGCGCCAGGTGTTGCACCTGGCAACGACTTAAACGTTGATCAGAGTAGGCTGCTCGGTGAGGTCGTTGCGCAGATACATTCTGAGGCAGATCGTTATGTCCCGCGGTTCTCCCGGCAAGTGCTTACCATTGACTACCTGCTGGACACCTCTGTGCGAGTCGTAAGCGGCTTTGTTGACAGTGATGACGCCAAGTACTTAAACGACCAGCAAGTGTTGATCAAAGTACAACTACCTGAATTGCCGACACGCCCGCCGTATTTTGGAATATGCCACGGCGACGCCAATCCCGGTAACGTTCATATTGATAAGAACGGCAACTTAACGCTGTTCGACTTCGATCAGTGCGGCTATGGATGGCGCGCCTTCGAGATCGGTAAATTCATGTCGTCAATACTAGGCCGACCTGACAGAAACCAGTTGGTGTCGCATTTTGTTGCTGGTTACCAGTCCGTCCGGCGGCTTACAAAAGACGAGCTGAAGGCGATAATCTCATTCACAAAAATTTCGTTTATCTGGGTGCTCGCGATTCATGCATACAATGCTGATCGCATTGGCTATAAATATCTAGGGCGCGAATTTTGGAAAAAAAAGCTCTCTGTTCTTAAGGAGCTTGACCGGGAGATATCCGGAAACGCAATCAATCTCACCAATGAACAATCACACCACTAACGAGTGAATTGAGACAAGTCGTAAGCAGCATTCAAGGGCTCGCGCAAAAATAAGTTTACATTTTTGAGCGTTGAGGCGCCCGCCTGGCAAAGCTACCGCATCCTCGGCAACTGCGTCCTGCGTTGCCCTACCCGAAGTGTAAAAAAAAACGTCGCGCCTTTACCCACCTCCGCTTCCGCCCAAATGCGGCCGCTATGGCGCTGAATAATTCGTTGCGTTGCCGCCAGACCCACGCCGGCGCCCGGAATATTATTCT
>CALZJI010000521.1 GCA_945787615.1 uncultured Chromatiaceae bacterium
ATTTCGTGGCAAGGCGAAATGACGAGTAATAGCCGGACTATTGCGAGGAGTTTCAACGCAGACATGGAATGAAGAGGGCGTGCTATTGACACCTAAATCTCAAACGCCACGGGTATATAGTGAGCTTAGGGCCGCGGAAATAAATAATTGTCCAAAGATTGCGCCGGATTTTGGCTCAGATTCAAGGCGCGGCAAGGGGCGTATAATCGCTTTATGTAACCCTTGCCGCAACACAGAAGCTGGGCCAAAGGACGAGCAAAATTGGATGATTATTTGTTTCCGCGGCCCTTAAACAGGACTTAGGCGCCAGCACATCGTGAATCGACTCCTTCTCTTCTTTTTCCTTACGACTTGTTTTCTAACCGCGGCTGGCGCTCAAACGGCTAGCGAGGCTGATGGCGAAGATCCGTTCGCTGCGGCAATCAATGCACTAACCGTCAAGAGCTTCAAAAAGAAAAGCGAAGCTATTGCGGCACTAGAAGCCGTGCAAGATCCTCGCACAGCGAGTGTGTTGAGCGCCATGCTCGAGGCACGTTTGTATTACCGTAAAAGAGATAAGCGTGTCGTTTTTGCTCAACCTGATGGTGATGACTACTTGATCAGTGACGTGCGGACAGGGGAGGAGCTGGGCTCGGTTGGAAAACGAGCCATTAAGAAAATAACGGTTAACAATAAATTGCGTAAACAGCTGCGCGGGGCCATCGCGCGGCTCAGCTTGGCCAGCGCAGACGCAAATGTTCGTTTGGCCGCCGTTAATGAGATCATCACGACCATCAGTCCTGAGTCAGTAGAGCTGCTCCGCAGCGCCGTAGAACATGAGGACGATGAAGACGTACTCGAGGCCATGCGTGTCGGGTTGGCGTTAATCGATATCGATCATTCGGAGAAAGAGACTCGGTTAACGGCGATCCAATCGTTGGGCGAAAGTCTCAATCCAGCGGCGCGGAATCGCTTAGCAGCACTTTTGGAAAGAAACGCCGATGACACCTTTGTCGAGCCGGAACCACAGATACGCGCTGCCGCTGAAACGGTCTTAAAGAGGATCAATTCAAAATTAGCGTTTTATGGGTTTCTCGAAACGGTCTTTTTTGGCTTGAGTTTAGGCTCGGTGCTGTTGCTGGCAGCCATTGGATTGGCCATTACCTTCGGCGTAATGGGTGTGATTAATATGGCCCACGGCGAACTTATCATGCTGGGGGCCTACACCACATATGTGGTTCAGCTGCTCATGCCCAACCATATCGATATGTCGTTATTCGTGGCGATACCGGCCGCGTTTATTGTCGCCGGGTTGGTGGGGATTCTCATTGAACGCGGCGTCATCCGTTTTCTATACGGCCGACCGTTGGAAACACTGCTGGCGACGTTCGGTGTGAGTTTGATCTTGCAGCAGCTAGTAAGAACCATTTTCTCCCCCCTTAACCGTTCCGTCGAAACGCCATCGTGGATGAGCGGCGTATTGGAAATCAACAGTGCCCTTTCCTTAACGTTCAACCGGCTTTATATCATCATCTTCAGTCTCGTCGTGTTCTTCGCCTTAATGTCGTTATTGAAGAAAACCGTGTTTGGTTTACAAATGCGCGCTGTTACCCAGAACAGAGCCATGGCCAAAGCAATGGGGATTCGCAGCACGTGGGTGGATGCGTTAACGTTCGGGCTGGGCTCTGGCGTTGCCGGGGTTGCTGGCGTCGCATTAAGTCAACTGACCAACGTGGGGCCGAACCTAGGGCAATCCTACATTATCGACTCGTTCATGGTGGTGGTGTTTGGCGGTGTAGGTAACCTATGGGGCACCTTAGTGGGCGCGTTGTCGCTTGGGGTTGTCAACAAATTTTTGGAACCATGGGCCGGTGCCGTATTGGCAAAAATTCTAATGCTTGTATTTATTATCCTATTTATTCAAAAACGTCCCCGCGGGCTCTTTCCGCAAAAGGGCAGAGCGGCGGAGAGCTAACCCATGGCGTCCAGAGGTTTATTGCTGAGCGTTTTGGAGCACGATCGGGGCGGCAAAATATTTTTAGGTATTCTTGTTGCGTCGTTGGTGGTCGTGCCGATTTTAAATCTAGCGGTGCCGGAGTCGTCTCCCTTTCATCTGTCCACTTTCACCGTTACGTTATTGGGGAAGTATTTAAGTTTCGCCTTGCTCGCGATGGCGTTGGACCTTGTGTGGGGTTACTGCGGAATTCTTAGCCTTGGCCACGCCGCGTTTTTCGCCCTGGGTGGCTATGCCATGGGTATGTACTTAATGCGCCAGATTGGTGATCGCGGCGTCTACGGCCATCCCGAGTTGCCGGATTTTATGGTGTTCCTGAATTGGCAGGAGTTGCCATGGTATTGGTACGGTTTCGACCAGTTCTGGTTCGCTTTCTTAATGATGATGTTCGTGCCGGGGTTGTTGGCTTTCATTTTCGGTTGGCTTGCATTCCGATCGCGGGTCACCGGGGTTTATTTGTCCATTATTACTCAGGCATTGACCTACGCCTTAATGTTGGCTTTTTTTCGTAATGAAATGGGCTTCGGCGGTAATAACGGTTTAACGGACTTTAAGGATATTCTCGGTTTCAATCTACAGGAAGACAGCACCCGGGTAGGGCTGTTTATTGCGACCGCCTTGGCCCTTGCGATGGGGTACTTGGCGTGTCGTTTTATCGTTCGTTCCAAGGCTGGTCGTGTTATCGTTGCCGTGCGGGACGCCGAAGATCGGGCGCGTTTCTTGGGTTATAAAGTAGAGAGCTATAAGCTCTGGGTGTTTACCTTTTCGGCAATGCTCGCCGGACTTGCTGGCGCGCTCTATGTACCACAGGTCGGCATCATCAACCCGGGCGAGTTTTCGCCGCTTAATTCCATAGAACTTGTCGTGTGGGTGGCCATAGGCGGTCGCGGTACGCTATACGGCGCAGTGGTGGGAGCGCTATTGGTCAATTACGCCAAAACGTTCTTTACCGGCGCCTTGCCCGAGGTGTGGTTGTTCGCGCTAGGCGGACTTTTCGTGGTGGTCACGCTGTTTCTACCGCGCGGTTTGGTGGGCTTATTTTCTAAGGTTCGATCTAAAGCCAGTGTGGAAGGTGCGACATGAGCGGGCTCGATACGCTACGGGAGACGATGCGCCGCGACCGCGTCTTCGACTTCGTCGCGCGTCGCGAACCCATATCGTCGGAACGACTGGATACACGCCATGGGCCGATTCTGTATCTGGAGAGTGTAACGGTAAGCTTCGATGGATTTAAGGCGCTCAATGATTTGACGCTCTATATCGACGACGGCGAATTGCGTTGCATCATCGGCCCCAACGGGGCCGGCAAGACGACCATGATGGATGTCATCACGGGAAAAACGCGCCCCGACGAAGGGACTGTTTTTTTTGGCCAGAATATCGATTTAACACGCCTGCCCGAACCTGAAATCGCGCAAGCAGGCATCGGCCGTAAGTTTCAAAAGCCCACCATCTTTGAGCAGCTCAGCGTGTTCGAGAATCTTGAGTTGGCGATGGCAACCGACAAACGGGTCTGGCCAAGCTTGGTAATGAGGCTAAGCAGCGAGCAACGAGACCGTATCGAAGAAGTACTCAATACTGTAGGTCTTCATGCTCTCATCTACGAGCGCGCCGGAAAGTTATCCCACGGACAAAAACAATGGCTGGAGATTGGCATGCTGTTGATGCAGAATCCGCGGCTACTGTTGGTGGACGAGCCGGTCGCCGGCATGACACATCAAGAAGTTGAGCACACCGCCGAATTGCTGACATCGTTAGCGGGCAAGCACTCCGTGGTCGTTGTCGAGCACGACATGGAATTCGTTCGCAGCATCGCACGCACGGTCACGGTTCTTCACGAGGGGCATGTGTTGGCGGAGGGTGATATGGACGAAGTGCAAAATGATCCGAAAGTGGTCGAGGTTTATCTAGGCAGTTGATAATGTTAGGTATAAACGACCTCAATCAATTCTACGGTGAGAGCCACACATTATGGGACGTATCGCTCAATGTGGCTCAAGGTTCGTGCGTGTGTTTAATGGGGCGTAACGGTGTGGGAAAGACGACGCTGTTGAAAAGCATCATGGGTCTGTTGCCCGTCGCCTCGGGTAGCATACGGTTCGATGATCAGGAAATCACGCGGCGTAAGGCCGAGGCGCGCGCCTCCCTCGGCATCGGTTATGTTCCACAGGGTCGCGAGATTTTTTCGCAACTTACTGTTGAAGAAAATCTACGTGTCGGGTTGCCCGCGAGGAAAGACCGCGTGCGGCACATCCCTGAATTTATCTTTGAATTGTTCCCGGTATTAAAAAAAATGCTGCACCGTCGCGGCGGCGACCTCTCAGGGGGGCAACAACAGCAATTGGCCATCGGTCGCGCCCTGGTCATTGACCCGAAGTTGCTTATTTTGGACGAACCCACCGAAGGCATCCAGCCCAATATTGTCCATGAAATAGGTGATATCATTCTCAACCTTAACCAAGTCCACAACCTCACCGTATTGTTAGTCGAGCAAAAGCTGCCATTTGCACGACGTGTGGGACAACAGTTTTGCATCCTGGACAAAGGGCGGAACGTCGCCGCTGGCAACATGGAGGAATTAGACGACAACATCATTAGCCAACACCTGTCCGTTTAGCGACACGCTAACATTATCTCGCGCCCTGTAGCAGTAAGCATCGGCGCCGCCTCATCACACACACTTCTCTAATACATCAAAACCTAGCCCGTAGGTCAGGGTACGCCTAGCGTTCCCTGACAATGCGTGGGGCCG
>CALZJI010000522.1 GCA_945787615.1 uncultured Chromatiaceae bacterium
AAATAGGAAAATAAATTTGGTCACCAGAAAAGCCTATGGATATAAGAGCTATGATGTGCTTAAAATCGCTTTATTTCATACAATGGGTGCCTTACCAGAGCCTGAAATGACCCACAGATTTTGATGAAGAGGCCCTAAAAGAGGGAATAGGAACGATCAACGCCGTGGAACCTATCTGGGCCCGCATGCAACCGATCACCTTGCCAGCCTATGGCGGAGCTACTGTTGTCCGCGAGGACTGGAACGGCTCGAT
>CALZJI010000523.1 GCA_945787615.1 uncultured Chromatiaceae bacterium
GAAGCCGACTACATTATTAATCCCGTGAGAATACATGTACTCAATACCTTTTACCCGCATTTCTCACCAGTACGCGCGATGATCGCGCAGAGACGTGTTTCACACCGGCTTTTTCGACCGAGAGAGGACTACGTGATGCATTTCCGAGTAAAGAAAATTCTGTGTGAAAACATATCTGATGAGAAATGCGGATTATCCCTAAGATTTCTGGCGTCCCCATCCGCCACCGCCGGGGGTTTTAAGTGTCAACCTTTGTCCTCGCTTAGCGTGTAGCGTAACTTTGGAGGACAGTGC
>CALZJI010000524.1 GCA_945787615.1 uncultured Chromatiaceae bacterium
GAAGCCGACTACATTATTAATCCCGTGAGAATACATGTACTCAATACCTTTTACCCGCATTTCTCACCAGTACGCGCGATGATCGCGCAGAGACGTGTTTCACACCGGCTTTTTCGACCGAAAGAGGACTACGTGATGCATTTCCGAGTAAAGAAAATTCTGTGTGAAAACATAGATCAAGCGCGAGCGTCCGGATCTGATGAGAAATGCGGATTATCCCTAAGATTTCTGGCGTCCCCATCCGCCACCGCCGGGGGTTTTAAGTGTCAACCTTTGTCCTCGCTTAGCGTGTAGCGTAACTTTGGAGGACAGTGC
>CALZJI010000525.1 GCA_945787615.1 uncultured Chromatiaceae bacterium
GGTAGCAACTCAACCTGTTTTTTATGAGTGCCTAGCGGCACGAGTGGTGGGTTACGGCGCAAAAAGACGCGCCTAACCCACCCTACATCGGGTATAGAATCGCTTAACTAAGTGCCATTCGTGTCTGTTACGGAGCGTCTTTGTGAAAAACGGACGGTTCTTAAGTGCTGGTAAAACCGACTAAGACCGCTTCGCCCGTTGCGACAGCGATCACCCAATCCGACTATGTCCCTGTCGCGCTGATAAAGGAAAAACTCAATCAGTTCAATGTGGAACGCTAGTAAAAAGGGGCGGCTCGAACAACCGTGTGGTTGTATGTTCGTGTCCGAGTGTATACTCTCAAGGCAAGGGGGTGAGCTCTCGCTGTCTGTTGCGAGGGCGTAAAATGACAATTGTAGCGTTTTTTTCTGGAAATGAAATGCGGTGATTTAGTTAGGTCATTCCGGCATTAACGGTTGGAGGGGGAGAATGCCGTTCGCTCGTCGTCTTCTGCGCAATATCACGTGTTTAGTGTTTCTTGGGGCTATCGTGGCGCCTGCCTTTGGCGCCTTAGAAGAGTGGTCAGCAACGGGGCCCGTAGCGGCAAATATCCAATCACTGGCTATCGACAAAAACAATTCTCAGAATCTTTTCCTTGCAGCTGGCGAGCAAGGCATCGCTCTAAGTAGTGATGGCGGCGCAACGTGGCAAGATGCTGACCTTTCGGGGCATAACGTGAGGGGCGTATACGTCCATCCGCTCGACAGCCAAATCGTTTTTGCCGTGTCCGATCTTGGCGTCCTAAAAAGTACCGACGGCGGCACAAACTGGACGTTAAAATTAGCGCAACTCAATGTACGCGCATTAGCGTTAGGACCGGTTTCTACCGAAGAACTTTTTGCAGCGGCGGGTTTGTCGTTGTTGAAGAGCGGCGACGGGGGTAAAACCTGGCAATCGGTGCTTTTACCGCAGTCGGGTCAAAGAATTGCGTCTGTCGCAATCGATATCACGAACCCTGCTGTTGTATACGCAGCGGGTACTTCCGGGATTGTCTATAAAAGCGTCGATGGCGGCGCCACTTGGACGCCTTCTCTAATCGGTATAACCACAAGACTTGTCTCTTTACTTGTCGTTGCGCCGAGCGATTCGTCGGTGTTGTTTGCTGCGACAGCGGAGGGAGTGTACAAGAGTGGCGACGCCGGCGCGACGTGGCAGTTTACGGGTTTGGAGGCACAAAGTGTCGCGTCAATCCTCGTTGATCAAACTGATTCCGGTCGAATCTATGTGGCTACGCGAGATACGGGTATTTTCCTGAGCACCGACGGTGGCCAATCGTGGCTTGATATAGGCTTTGGATTGGAAGATAGCCGCGTTGCTGGCCTCGTGCATTCTGTCCCCGATAATCGTTTAATACTCGCGACGGCGCGTAACGGTGTATTTCATAGCCCTGCCGATACCATAGCGTGGGTTCCGGGCGGCGCGCTCCTGAATTTGGCCGACGTTACCGCACTTAATGTTAATCCAAGCCTCCCCGGTGTTATGTTGGCCGGAACCGATTCCCAGGGTCTGTTTAAGAGCACCGACGGCGGAGCAACCTGGCGCTACATACACCAATTCTTGAGCAACTTTCCGCTTACTCGCATCGTAGCGCAACCGGGTAGCCCCGATACGCTTTTTGCGGCCGCCGGAACAGCGGGCGTTTTCTTGAGTAGAGACGGCGGCGAAAGCTGGCGTTCGTTACCGCTCGGCGTAGCGAACGTGAGCGTTAATACCGTGACCGTAAATCCCGTATCGCCGTTTACGTTATACGTGGGTACCGATAAGGGCGTCTACAAAAGCGTAAATGAAGGCACAACATGGGAGGCGAAAGGTCTGGATGAGCACAGCGTGATGTCACTTGCTGTTAATCCATTGTCGCCTAATGTAGTCCTTGCAGGCACCCAAAGCGGTGGCGTTTCCAAAACGAACGATGGTGGATTGACCTGGGAGTCCCTCAACGAAGGACTGGCTGATCTCGCGATTACGGTTGTTGCGATTCACCCTGGAGAGACCGAGACGTTCTACGCCACAACCGCACAAACAGGGATTTATTCGACAACGGACGGGGGCGCGAATTGGGGGGCAATCAACGACGGATTGACTGACCTCGCTATTCAATCACTGCTCATCGATCCGCAACGTCCACGGCTCATCTATGCAGGTACACCAAGCGGCGTGTTTCGCAGCCTCGATGGTGGTAACGGCTGGACAGCCATTAACAATGGCTTATCGACAACAACCGATGTGCTTGCGTTGGCCATAGATCCTCTGGATAGTAATACCCTTCACGCAGGGCTACGGGAAGGTGGGGCGGCGAGCGGTACATTCGTTACTGCCGAGGATGCGTCGGGGGCGGAGGCGCCGGCCCAACCAAGTTCCGGTGGTGGCGACGATGATGATGAGTTTTTAGGGGCAGCGCCAACGATTTTTTTATCGCTGGTCGGCTTTCTGGTATTACGCGGGATAATTCGACGGCGTCGCGACGGTTTTTAACCGGATTTTGGGTCGGCGGCGAGACGAGTTCGACATAAACCGTTAAAATACCGGACATGTCTGGAAATACCTACGGAAAGCTTTTTTCGGTCACCGCTTTCGGTGAGAGTCATGGGTTGGCTTTGGGCGCCATCGTAGACGGTTGTCCACCCGGCATGGCCCTCAGCGAAGCCGACTTGCAGCGCGATCTCGATCGGCGTAAACCCGGGACCTCGCGCTATACAACACAGCGGCGCGAGGAAGACCGCGTCCAGATACTCTCGGGCGTGTTTGAAGGCCATACGACGGGAACGCCCATAGGTCTTCTCATCCACAACACGGACCAGCGCTCCAAGGATTATTCCGAAATTATGGATCGTTTTCGGCCCGGACACGCCGATTACACCTATCAGCAGAAATACGGCATTCGTGATTACCGGGGCGGAGGGCGGTCTTCGGCACGGGAAACCGCGATGCGGGTGGCCGCAGGCGGCATCGCCAAGAAATACCTTCGCGAGCACTGCGGGGTCGTGGTTCGGGGTTATGTGAAACAAATTGGCAGCGTTGGGGCGGAAGCGTTCTCGTGGGACGAGGTAGAACAAAATCCGTTTTTTTTCCCGGACGCCAGCAAGGTACCCGAATTAGAGGATTACATTAAGGCTATACGTAAAGAGGGCAGTTCAATCGGTGCGCGGGTCAATGTGGTGGCGAGCGGCGTGCCAACCGGCCTGGGCGAGCCCATATTCGATCGCCTCGATGCCGAGATCGCCCACGCATTGATGAGTATCAATGCCGTCAAAGGCGTTGAAATCGGCGCCGGTTTTGCGTCAGTGGAACAGAAAGGGACTGAGCACCGGGACGAGATTACGCCGGAAGGGTTTTTAGGCAACAACGCTGGGGGCGTGTTAGGGGGGATCTCCTCGGGTCAGGATATCGTGGCGAGCATAGCCTTGAAACCGACCTCGAGCATATTGGTGCCTGGGCGTAGCATTAACATCAAAGGGGAGCCTCTGGAAGTCGTCACCAAGGGCCGACACGATCCGTGTGTGGGGATCCGTGCAACCCCTATCGCGGAAGCCATGCTTGCGCTTGTGCTGATGGATCATTTATTGCGTCATCGGGCGCAGAATATGGATGTGAAGAGCGAAACACCTGTTGTTCCGGCATCGGCGCCTTAGCCACCCAAGTACCGCTTTGAATCGAACGTGTCGTTTCGCGAAAGCCTGCAAAAATGGGTTTTATGCCCTGGATTGCCGGCTAGCTTCGGTAAAGCAGTGCTGGTTGCTGATCGGTTCGCACTGCCCGACAAATGTCGGCGCGAGCGCGTTCACTGATAACCCAGTGCGAGCCAGTGGCACTTCCCATAATTACTTGATACCGCGACGACCGATTTATGGTCGTGTATCAGGGCGTCTTTTTCAGCCGCTAAATAGGCGCGTGGGCCAACCGCACTGAGTATTATGCCCTATTGGCGTTTGTCGACTTTTTACCTCTTCTTTTTCGGCTCCGTAGGCGCGTTGGTGCCTTATTGGAGCTTATATCTCAATGACTTGGGGTTTTCGCCCGTCGAGATAGGCGAGTTAATGGCCCTACTCATGGTCACCAAGGTGGTAGCGCCCAACGTCTGGGGTTGGATCGCGGACCAGACGGGGCGGCGCATGGCGATTGTACGGCTGGGCTCATTTCTCGCCGTGGCTGCGTTCACCGGGGTGTTTTTCGCTCACGGCTACTGGGGGCTGGCAGCTGTGATGACGGTGTTCAGTTTTTTTTGGAATGCCGCCTTACCACAGTACGAAGCCACCACGTTTAACCATCTTGGCACGGATACGCATCGCTATGCGCGTATTCGGCTGTGGGGCTCCATAGGGTTTATCCTAACCTCGGCAAGCTTAGGACCACTGTTGGACCGTTACGATATCGCCTTATTGCCCTGGGTGACCGTCTGGTTAATGGCGGGGATTTGGTTGGCCAGCATGGTTACACCGGAAGACGGCGTGCGGCAAGGGCGAGGGACAACGGAGCTGCTGAGGCGGGTTTTGGCGCGAGGGGACGTTTTGGCGCTGTTGATCGTCTGTTTTCTCATGCAGGCCAGTCATGGACCCTATTACACGTTCTACTCCTTATATTTGGAGAGTTACGATTATTCGCGCACTCTCATTGGTCAACTTTGGGCCCTTGGCGTCGTCGCGGAAGTGGTCGTATTTCTACTGGTGCATCGGTTTATCCCTCAGTACGGGTTGCGCGCGTTATTACTGGTAAGTTTGCTGCTCACAACGATTCGTTGGACGCTTATCGCTTTATTTCCTGAACGTTTGGCGGTTTTATTGCTAGCCCAATGTTTTCACGCCGCGAGTTTTGGCATTTACCACGCTGTCGCTATACAATTAATCCATCGTTATTTTATCGGTCATCATCAAGGCCGTGGCCAAGCCCTCTACAGCAGCGTCAGTTTTGGCGCCGGCGGCGCGGTGGGTAGTCTCTTTAGCGGTTATATGTGGGATAATAGTGGCGCAATGAGCATGTACCTGGCCGCCGCCTTGATTAGCGCTGCGGCTATGGGTATTGCCTGGCGCTGGGTACGGGCTTAGGGCTCGCGTCAAAATTAATTCACATTTTAGGCGCTGAGGCGCTCGCCTGACAAGGCGTAAAAACGCCGGAATATAAATATCTTTCAAGTTTTTGCAGCGCAGCCAGGCGAGATGGATCGACGTCCAAAATGTGAATTAATTTTGACGCGAGTCCTTAGGGCTCGCGAAAGAATAATTTCGTATTTTTCGCGCTCAGATTTGGGTTAGATTGGGACAATCCTATTGAGCAAAACCGCAGGACTAGCCCGGCTAATTCGAGGATTTTGCGATTGAGGATTGTCCAAAGATGGCGCGAAGATGGGATGCGAAAATCGTAAGTTATTTTTTCGCGAGCCCTTAGGTGCCAAGTCCATTGACGTAAGTGGCCGCGGCGCGTATCATTTCCGCCTTTCCGCGTCGCGGGTGTTGAAGAATGTTTTTTCGGGGTATAGCGCAGCCTGGTAGCGCGCCTGCTTTGGGAGCAGGATGTCGGGGGTTCAAATCCCTCTACCCCGACCAAGTTACGAGTAATGAAGTGAAAGGAGTACCTGCGCCTGTAGCTCATCAGGATAGAGCATCGGCCTTCTAAGCCGAGGGTAGCAGGTTCGAATCCTGCCAGGCGCGCCAGTTCACAACGTGCGGCGGGGGAGCGTGACCGAGCGCTCGTAAAGCCAAGTTATATGGTGGGCGTAGCTCAGTTGGTAGAGCCCCGGATTGTGATTCCGGTTGTCGTGGGTTCGAGTCCCATCGTCCACCCCACTTTATGTTTTTGGCTTAGGCATAAAAAGGAATTGCCCTAAATCTTTATCTATTGGTTAAAGACGAAAAACCACACACAAGAAAGGGCCGTTAGCTCAATTGGTAGAGCAGTGGACTCTTAATCCATTGGTTATAGGTTCGATTCCTATACGGCCCACCATTTTAAATCCATTGTAAATCAATATATTACATTTATTCCCGCCAAATTTTTTGTCGTTTTCGTGCCGTTTCCGTTGTACAAAGATTCATAGACTTAGCTACTGAGGTCTACAGAGAACTATAGCTAAGTGTGA
>CALZJI010000526.1 GCA_945787615.1 uncultured Chromatiaceae bacterium
AACATCCGCTTCCAGTATGCGGGAGCCATTCAACCGAAGCTCCTGGTGGGCAAGTTCGCAGCGGAAGCGGTCATTCACGTTTAGTGGGAAAACCGATACCTCAGGCGAATACCGGCCATTGGGCTTGCCCGCACCACCATCGTTGAGACACCCCGGCTCGACGCTCAATATGTTGCAACTGCTCGCTCTACCATCAATTGCTCGATATTCTTACACACGCTCCGACATAGTAGAAACTAGGCCCTATTCCGGCGTACTCTTTCGAAGGCTAAGCCGTGCCTGAGCGTGTGACGAGTTGCCGCAAGATTAAATGAGAAAGCCCATGAAAATAATCTGGCTTACAGTGAGCGTGTTGGTGTTGTGTTTCGCGGGGGCCGCACCGGGTAAGGCGTTATATCCAGACGAAGTCCCTGACCCTTTGCAGCCGTGGGTCGAATGGGCGCTGTATGGCAAAAAAGACCGCGACTGCTTTTTTTTGTATAACAGAGCTAAACGTCATTGCGCCTGGCCTTCTTCTCTAGAGCTCAACCTTGGGCAGCTACGTGGTCTTTTTGAACAGACCTGGACAGTCGATGCGACAAGCTGGGTAGCACTGCCCGGTAACGATCGACATTGGCCCGAAGATGTAGCCGTTAATGATCAGCCCGCTGTCGTTGCCGATAGGAACGGAAAGCCCGCTATAAAATTGGAGCCCGGTATCTATACGGTAACGGGACGGTTTTCTTGGCCACGATTGCCCGAGACGCTGTTCGTGCCGGCGACCATAGGTTTGATCAGCTTAATTATAAACGAAAAACCCATTGCGTTTCCCGATATCGATCAACAAGGACAACTATGGCTGCGCCAACGTGAGGTTGGCGCGAAGACGCGTCTCGCAGAAGACAGGCTAGACATACAGGTATTTCGACGCATCGTGGACGAGATTCCCCTAAGCGTCGTCACGCGAATCGAACTGGATGTTGCCGGTGCCCAGCGAGAGGTTCTATTGGGTAAGGCGTTGTTGAAGGACTTCGTGCCGCTACGCTTGACCACGCAGTTGCCCGCGCGGCTTGAAGCGGACGGGCATATTCGTCTTCAGGTTCGACCCGGGCGCTGGTACGTTGAGCTAGAAGCCCACAGCACGCTTAACCGAACCCAACTGACACTAAGCCCAACACCAAGGCCTTGGCCGGATACGGAAGTCTGGGTTTTTGACGCCCGCAACAACCTGCGCCTCGTGGAAGTGGAAGGTGTTACCGGCGTAGATCCGCGGCAGACAAAGGTACCCACTCATTGGCGCAACTTGCCCACGTATCAGCTCATACCGGGCGATACCATGACGATGAAGGTAGTGCGTCGCGGCGATCCCGAACCGGAGCCCAATACGTTGTTACTTAATCGGAACCTGTGGCTTGACTTCGATGGCGACGGCTATACGGTGCAAGACGCCATCACGGGGTCGATGACTAGCGGCTGGCGCTTGGAGACGAATCCGTCCATCGCATTAGGCCGTGTCGTGATCGACGGTCAAGGGTTATTTATTACGCGCGCCGCAGGATCTGACAAACAAGGCGTCGAAGTACGCCGTGGCACGATCAATCTAATCGCGGATAGTCGTTATGAGGGTCTGCGAAATCGCCTCCCAGCGGTAGGTTGGGATCATGACTTCCGCTCGATAAACACAACATTGCATTTACCTCCGGGGTGGAAGTTATTCTCCGCGGTCGGACCGGATAATGTCCCCAACACATGGTTGCAGCGGTGGACGTTATTGGATCTGTTTCTCGTATTGATCGTATCATTGGCGACCTATCGTTTATGGGGATGGCATTGGGGCGTGCTCGCGTTGTTAACGTTGAGCCTAATCTGGCATGAGCCCAACGCCCCGCGCTTCGTGTTTCTGAATATATTAGCTGCCATTGCTCTTTTGCGTGTATTGCCTAAGAACCGTTTCGAGCGCTCGGTTCGGTGGTACAAGTATCTCAGTCTCGCGACACTGCTCGTTATCGCTATCCCGTTTATGGTCGACGAAGTGCGCATTGGCTTATATCCGCAATTGGAACGCCCCTGGCAAGGGATGCGCCCAGTACAGCCATCGCTGCCCATAACGGCACTTACTCCGCGGAAATTAGAGGAGGTAAAACGTGAGGCGGCGAGAGCCCCCGCAGCGGATATGGCCCAAGAAGAGCGCCTCATGCGCAACGATAAGGGAGTATTGGTCAGTTCATCATTATACGAACAGGTCGATCCCAATGCCTTTGTTCAAACCGGCCCGGGTGTGCCCTCCTGGTCATGGACCAGCGTCCCGCTGCGTTGGAACGGTCCCGTGGAGCGGCACCAAGAGGTCGAACTGCTGTTGCTGTCGCCGAAGGTGAACCTCGCGCTCAATCTGTTACGGGTAGCGCTGTTGAATATTTTTATACTGTTAATGTTTGATTTGTACGATCGTTGGCGTAAACGCCCGTTAGAAACAAGCACAAACGCGCCTCCCTCAGTGACGGTTGCCATGTTTGCACTGCTCGTCGGCGGCGCGGACCAGTTTGCTTTACCCGCGTCTGCCGAGGCCTCGGCGTTTCCCGGTCCCGCTCTGTTGGAGGAGTTACAGGATAGACTGTTGGCGCCCCCGGATTGCCTGCCTTCCTGCGCGCAATCGCCGCGACTTCATCTGAATATCACGCCGGATGTATTGACCATGCGTATGGCGATTCATGCCAGTGAAGATACAGCGCTACCCCTGCCATTAGATGTCCGTCAATGGGTACCCGCCGCTGTCCTTGTTGACGGCGATGGCGCCGAACGGGTGTTTAGAACTGGAAAAGGACAATTATGGATTGGTGTCGATAAGGGTACGCATCAGGTGGTATTGAGTGGGCCACTTCCTTCGCGTAACCGCGTACAATTTCCCCTTATCTTAAAGTCTCGTTCCGTAACCTACGAGGCAGACGGTTGGGCCGTAGCCGGAGTACACGATGATGGCGGCGTAGCGGATCAACTTCAGTTGACGCGGCTGCAGACTGATGACGATCAACACCAACAGGCGGCGTTGGAGCCCACGGCCTTGCCGCCTTTTGTTCGTATAGAGCGTGTTTTACGCCTTGGGCTGGACTGGCGTGTGGAAACGCTCGTCACACGGATTTCGCCGCGGGGGTCAGCTATCGTCATTGAGGTTCCCTTGTTAGAGAGCGAAGCGGTAACCACCCCTGGAGTTAAGGTCAGCGACGGACGGGTACTTGTCAATATGGGGGCCGAGCAAACACGGTTGGTGTGGCACGGTATCTTGAAGAAACAGGACATAATAGTTCTCAAAGCCACCAACAAGAGTAGCTGGACCGAGATATGGAAATTGGACGTCAGTCCTATCTGGCACGCGGAGCCGAAAGGGATACCGGTGATTCATCATCAAGACACGAACAGTCGCTGGCTACCGCAGTGGCGGCCATGGCCTGGCGACGAAGTCCGCGTCGCGTTGAGCCGAGCGGAAGGCGTAGGCGGTAAAACCCTGACCATTGATCGCGTGCAATTAGACGTGAGCCCCGGTAAGCGGGCTACCGATATGACCTTGCAGACGGTGATACGCAGTAGCCAGGGTGGTCAACATACTCTTACGTTACCGGAGCAGGCGCACCTGCAGTCGGTCACCATCGACGAAAGGGCACAGCCTATACGTCAGGAGGGGCGTACTGTGACTTTGCCCATCCACCCCGGTTCACAATCGGTGACCCTGCGATGGCGTGAGGCGACGGGCATACAGACCTCGTTCGCGACACCGAAGGTTGATGTTGGCGCGGAGAGCGTAAACACGACCTTGAACGTATCGCTGGGACGCGATCGTTGGGTCTTACTTGTCGGTGGGCCACGGCTCGGACCGGCGGTACTGTTTTGGGGCGTGTTGATCATTATCGTACTTGTGGCTTTCGGTCTTGGCTATACAACCCTAACGCCGTTGAAAACCTGGCACTGGTTATTGTTAGGGATCGGGTTAAGTCAAGTCGCGATAGAGATGGCGCTGGTCGTCGTGGGCTGGCTGTTTGCTCTTGCAATGCGTGAACGCTTGGACGTACGGAAATACGGTAGGTGGTTCAATGGCGTCCAGATTATGTTAGCTATGTTGACTGTGTTTTCAGTGGCAATCCTATTTATTGCGGTGGAGCGGGGCCTGTTAGGTGCGCCCGACATGCAAATTGCCGGCAACCAATCAACAGCGACGGCGCTTAAGTGGTATGCCGACCGCAGTGGTCCGAACTTGCCCGAGGCATGGGCGATATCGGTCCCGCTCCTCGTCTATCGCGTGCTTATGTTATTGTGGTCACTGTGGTTGTCGTTGAGTCTTTTACGGTGGTTAAAGTGGGGTTGGGCGTGTTACTCGAACAACGCGTTGTGGATTCCGCGGCAGAAAAAGCCCAAAACAGCACGATGGAGAAAAGGGAAATCGGCTACGAAATCAGCCGAAGAAAATAGCAGTGATGACGATGTTGTCTCACACGAAGACGATCCATGAACACAGACGTAGCTGCGGCCGAAGGCTTGATAAGCGAAGTGTCGTGGCCACGCTTCTGCGCGCTTCAGATTTGGCTGTTGATTGCGCTTCTTTTATATAACGCGGCCGTGGAACTAGGCAGATACTTCCGCACAGGCAGCATGAGAAAAGCGTTGCTTGGGATCGGACCGGAAAAGGGGTAGGTGGGGAGAACGTGATTTTCTGTTTTCCTTTTATGAGTCTCGGTCCATAATAACGGTATCTCTCCCACGTCATCTTGATCATGGAGGTGCGAACCATGGCGACTGAGGCTGATCCGATCGTTGATAATTGGTATTACTATCTAGGCAAGGGCCAAAGATTCTATGTGGTTGCCGTAGACGAGGATAGCGGTATCGTTGAGATCCAGCATTTTGATGGGGATTTGGAAGAGATCACTCTCAACAACTGGTATGAGATGAATATCGCGCTCGGTGAAGCACCTGAAAATTGGTCGGGCGCCATGGACGTAGGCGAACAGGACGATTTTGGGACGGAGATAACGGATACGCAGCCCGTTGACTGGAACGAGCCATTGCAACAGTTCAGGAAGCCGGATCAAAAATAGCTGATGTAATGTCGATTACAGGTGATGACCTTTGTTAGCCGTATCTATACTTGCGCAACTATCGCAACGCCTTAAAGCCCCTTTCTAGAATCAAGGTTGTTAAGCCCCTGGCGGGCTTTATGCCATCCTTAAAGCTAACTAAAGTAATTTCTAATTTTTTTCTTCAACTTATTGATAAACAGTTATTATTTGACCAATAATGAAGGGTGTTTAATGTAAGATCGAGCCGAAATCCATTACGCTGAATTTCTGATTGGGGAACCTTACAAGCGCGACAACCGCTACAGACATTCACAAGAGGCACAACGAGCGAATACGCTGGGCGCGAGGTGGGTTGTCGATTCTGGTAAAAATGGCGGGCGGACACCATGGACGGCGGTTATCAGAATGCCAGGAGGCATGTTGGGAAAAGTGATGAGGTCATGTTCTCACAACGAGCTAACTCTTACCTCTCTACTCAACCAGTTATACTCCATTCCTTACAGACTGGTTTAGGGTGACGATATACGAACAGGTAGATGTGGCATCATAATAGAATTCGCGTAAGAAATTTGGGCTAAACAAGGATGAAGAAATGAAATGTCTGTGTCGTTCCCTAATTCGATCGGCGGGGTTTTTCCTGTTTTCGTCGGTCCTCCTTACCTTCCCGGTTATGAGCGATGGAGATAAATTCAATGTTGCCAGCGCGCCGGAAAACGAAAACAAAAGAGTGTTAGGCGACGACGGGACAAGAGACCTCATGAAAGGGGTTATGGGATCGGTATTACCACCCGGCGTTCACCCCGACGCCTTACCTGATCCAACGTCGGTCGGGGCGCAGGTGTTGCAGCGCTACTGCACTCAATGTCACGAGTTACCGGGACCAGGATTACATACGGCGGAAGAATGGCCGGAAGTCGTCTCTCGAATGCAGAATCGCATTTTACGCCTGAGTAAGAAAGAAAAAACAATGATAGCGGTACGGCCGTTGTCCACCAGGGACCTGGAAAGCGTGGTGGCTTACCTCCGAGCGCACGGATACCAACCCATCGATGAAAGCGCTTATCCCGATCTTGACACCGACATTGGGATCGCTTTTCGCGCAACCTGTTCACGCTGCCACGCGTTACCGGATCCTTCGCTGCACACCGCGGACCGATGGCGTAGCGTCGTATTGCGAATGCGCAAAAACATGGAGATTCTTGGTGTCGCCGATCCGGGCGATGCGGAAATCGCGAAAGTCATCGGTTTTCTTCAGGCACACGCCAAAAAATAGGCGGAGGCTGGTTCCTTGCGATTTTATAAGCCCTAAGAAATCTGATCCAAAATTATCAAGTTAAACGATCACTCCCGTTACAGATTTGGTTGATCTTTAGCGGGTTATAGTGCACCCTTATGATTATGAACTGCGTCGAGTGAAGGACGTGCCCAAATAAGCGGGCGGTGGTGGGCTGACCCAGTTCTTCGCGCTGTCCGACCAATAACCCATTTAGGGAGAGGAGGGCGTTGCCATGGGTTCATCCAAAGTACTTGCTATTGTAATGGCGGGAGGCGAGGGCAAACGTCTCCACCCACTCACGGCCAATCGATCTAAACCTGCTGTACCATTTGGTGGCCGTTACCGTATCATAGATTTCGTACTCAGTAACCTCGTTAATTCCGAAATTCAATCCATTTACCTGCTAGTTCAGTACAAATCGCAATCCATGATCGAGCATGTCAGGAAATCGTGGGTCATGTCGCCCATTATTCCAGAACAATTCGTGACGGTTGTGCCACCACAAATGCTTGGCGGTGCGGACTGGTTTCAAGGAACAGCGGACGCCGTCCATCAGAATCTCGGCCTGATATTGCGCCACCAACCCGACCTGGTCGCGGTGTTTGGTGCCGACCATATCTACCGCATGGATTTGCGTGAGATGGTGAAATTCCATCTGGAGAAAGATGCAGATACTACGGTCGCCGCGTTGCCCGTACCGATCGATCAGTGTAGCGCGTTTGGGGTCGTGGTTGCCGAAAAAGACGGTCGCGTTCGCGATTTCCAAGAGAAGCCCGAGGTACCCGTGTCGATGGCCACTGATCCAGACCGTTGCTACGCATCGATGGGCAACTACTTGTTTAAGGCCGAAGTGTTGATTGAAGCGCTGAGAACAGCGCACGAGAGGGGTGAAAGCGATTTCGGTTCCCACGTGCTACCACGGCTTAAAGAAACGCATCGCGTGTTTGCTTATGATTTCGCGTCGAACAAAGTACCCGGTCTCAAAGCGTTTGAAGAGCACCCTTATTGGCGAGATGTGGGAACCATCGAGGCGTATTTCGACGCCCATCGCGATGTCTTAGGCGTTGAGCCCCGTTTTGAGGTTTATAATTCCGAATGGCCGATTTTTTCGGGCAACTATCAGGGGCCGGTCGCTAAATTTATTGAAGGTGATATTAAAAACAGTATCTTGGGCGCGGGCACCTTAATCAATCATGCGCGGATTCACAACAGCGTTGTTCGCCGAGAAGTGAGAATCGAGGAGGACGTGGAACTCGACGATTGCATTATAATGGACTACTCGACCATTGGTCGCGGGTCTCGGCTACGGCGCACCATCGTCGATCGCTACAACAAGATTCCGCCCCGCACGCGCATCGGCTTTGACCGAGAAGCCGATGCAGCGCGTTATCATGTGAGTCCGACTGGAATTGTCGTCGTACCCCAGGGTAAGAAGTGCTTGGATACCTGTTGTTACTAAGGGCTCGCGAAAAAATAACTTCGTATTTGTCGCGCCCAGATTTGGGTCAGAATTGGACAATTCGATTGAGCAAAGCCGCAGGACTAGCCGGGCTAATTCGAGGATTTTGCGATTGAGGAATGTTCAAAGGTGGCCCGAAGATGAGATGCGAAAATCGTAAGTTATTTTTTCGCGATCCCTAAGTCACGTGGCTCATTACGCCTGTTGTCCAGGGCCCAGCTGTAGGGGGGACGCGCGTAAAGGGGAAAAGTTCCTAGCCCGCATATGTCGAAACCAGCCGCCACCAAAAAGGTGAGACGCTACAAGATCGATAGTTATGGCCTATTTTCGTGTGGCGGCGTCGCGGCTCACCGCGATACTACAGGCTATTCCACCTCACCGCGCCTTGCTACACGAAAAAAGGAAGGCATGTATCTAGGATAATCCGGTTAACGCTTGAGTGACTTCTCGCGACGGTTCTAAGAAATGAATTCTTGCCGACGTGTGAATTGCGAAAACCGACCGTTATGGCGTCTGGCTTCCGATCATAGGGAAGTACGCACGAAGTAGATTACGTCCTAGAAGCGATGGCGGCAAAGCGGTCAGGCGCCCAATATTAATGCAATGCCATGCAATATCATGCAATATATAGTAACGCTGCCTTCCATCGCCAGCGAGACTCCGCATCTCTCCGCTCATGCCTCGTAGCATTCGAATAGGTCCTCTCGTTCCTTCGCAAGATTGATCTCGACGTTGTCCGGTTCATACCCTCCGGTTGTCCGCTTTACTGGACTACACTCGCCACCAGAAAAATACATGTAAAAACAATCATTAATTCTTCGCTTTAATCGATGCATTCAATATGTATTCAAATGTATACATTTATCTTCATATTATGGTAACCTGAATGCATCTTTCTTCAACCAAGATGGTTAGCAAATCCTTACGGTTAAATCGGGGTACCCATGATGCCGAGAACAGTACCAATTAGTGCGCGAATCTCTCAGGAAGATGCGGAATTTCTGAGTCAGCTGACGATTGCGCAGGCCATAACCCCAAGCGACAAGCTGCGCGCCATTATCTCTGAGGCCCGTGAACGCCATGCGGTAGCTAAGGATTACCGGGGTTGTTATCAAACGATGCAAGGCTGGGTTCAACCGGCTCAGGAAAAAATCCGACAGGCCGAATTAGATAACCACATACATTCCGAACTGGTACAGCGCACCGCCGAATGGCTGCCGGACACCGTTGCCTACTTGGTGTCCGTAATGGGGGATGATGAGGAGATCACGAGAGAGCAACTTAAACAATTGGAAGCGGGGCTGGCAGACCGAGTTTTTAGGCTTGTCGAGTCTGTGTTGCAACTCGGCATTACGCAACGCGGGCCCTGTTATGACCCGAGTATCGTCGCAAAACGGCTAGGACCGGCTCTTGAGCTTAGTAGTGTGATTATAAGTCGGCAAAAATGAGTAGAGGAGAACTGACAATGAAAGAAAGTCTAACTGGCCGTGTCGGTCGCATCATCAGCGGTGGTCTAAACGCGTTAATCAACGCCGTGGAGAACGCCGCTCCGGAGGCTGTGATGGAGGAAGCGATGCGTGAGGTGGACGCCGCCATTGATGAGGTGCGCGCGGAACTAGGGCGGGTGGTCGCGAACAAACACTTGGCCAGTACCCGATTAATGGAAGAGAACCGTAAATACGAAGAGCTAGTACGCAACACGGAGCTTGCTGTTAAGAGCGCACGCGAAGACCTCGCCGAAGCGGCTATCTCGCATCAGTTGGATATCGAAGCGCAAATACCTGTCTTAGAGGCCACTATAGCCGAGTGTGGCAGCCAAGAAAAAGAACTCGAAAGTTACATTAGGGCGCTGCAAGGAAAAAAACGCGAGATGAATGAAGAACTAAGGCAGTTTCGCGCCTCACGCCAGGAAGCCGCGAGTGGCGCCGGAGCATCCAGTGGCGGAGCGGCAAACGTGCAAACGCGGGTAGAAAAGGCAACGTCCAGTTTTGACCGCGTTGTCGAAAAAGCAACAGGGATAGTCGGCGCTAGTGTTTCAACCGACCGTGACGCGGCCGCTAAGCTCGCTGAGTTAGAGGACCTTGCGCGGAAGAACCGTATCCAAGAACGTTTAGCCGCGGTTAAAGGGCAAGTGAAGAAACAATGATCGACTTTCTCGCGGCCAGTCAAAATCTGCCGTTTACGGTTGCCCTCGTCGTTATGTTAGGCATCGCGATCCTCGAGGGCATCACCGCGGTGTTGGGCGCCGGTGTATCGAGTTTCTTCGATTCCATGATACCCGACTTCGACCTCGACGTGGACCTTGATGGCGGCGATGCCCCGCCGGCTTCTTTGTCGCGCTTGTTTGGCTGGTTACGCATTGGCAAAGTGCCTGT
>CALZJI010000527.1 GCA_945787615.1 uncultured Chromatiaceae bacterium
GAGTGACATTAAATCGACCCAAGTCTGCCTCGGTGATACCCCCACGATCCTCAAAATAATTGCCAAATACGCCAAACTTTTGGAACAAGTTTCCGCCAACATTTCGCCCTTGGTGGCAGGCGGTACACCCATAGGCCTTAAATAATTGGTACCCCGCTTTTTCATCGGCATTGATGGCCGCAGCGTCTCCGCGCAAATAACGGTCGAAACGAGAATTGGGCGTTATCAATGAGCGCACAAAAACCGCAAGCGCGTCCCGGATACTTTCCGCACTCATACCGTCGCTGTACGTCTCCGAGAACGCCGCTACATACTCATCATCTTGCTGAATTTTTTCAACGATCTCAGGCCACGTCGTGTCGAATTCCCGTGGATTATGTACCACATAGTCGATTTGCTCCTGCAATGTTTTCGCTCGCCCGTCCCAGAAGAACCGGTGGTTCAAACTGCTATTGAAAATCGTTAATGTATTAACGCTTAAGAGCTGGCCGCCCTTCCCAACAGCCTGCGTCAAACCGTCGGCACCGTTTTTATCGATTCTGTGGCACGTAACGCAAGCAAAACGTCCATCGCTGGACAAGCGAATATCGTGGAACAGTTCACTCCCGAGAGCTACTTTGGCGGGATCAAGGTCGACCCTTAGGGGCAACGGTTGAATCGGCTCGTTCCGCCAAGTTGGTAGTTCCATCTGTTCGGCAGGTTCTGCAGCAACGGCCATTTGAAGAAGCGATAGGCTCGTAACGCCAAGGGCCGCGATGACAACCGTCTTGATCACAGCGTTGGTGTTCTCGAGCAGAACTGTGGTCACACTAAACATGTTTTCGTGCTACCGCAAGTTTTACGCAAAGTAGTACTCCCCTATAAAATACGCCGATCGCAGCTGTTGAAGCAACGAACGCCCGTTACTTAATATTTGACCACAATCGGGCGTCGTTTCATCACATGCGATCATAATATACGATCATAGAATTCTGATATCGCGCCTTAACCCCATAGTAAATATATATCAATTTGAGATTTGTTCCATGTGATTTATGGAATAATAGCCAGACTCGGTAACGAGATCGTATCGATCGAGCGTGACGCCGTAAGGGGCATCGCCTCATCCACGTCGCGCGCCCTGCCCAGGGTGGTTCGAAACGAGTAACGTTGTCTTCTGAAATTAGACACAATCAACATGGCATATGATCAGGAAATGACCCGCGACTCGTGAGTTTCTAGTTTCCTGACCCATTGATGTAAGAATCCTCCGGGAAAGAGAATACAAATGAAGGAAATTCAAGTTCTATGCGAATCGCAACATGCCGTGCTAACGACGACAAACACATCGCCCTCGTTGGGGAAAATAAGATCTTAATCCCTGGATTAAGCGACGCTTGGCCAAGGGAACTCGATGATATGTTAACGCTCATTGACGCGGGGACTGCGGCGTTGGAGC
>CALZJI010000528.1 GCA_945787615.1 uncultured Chromatiaceae bacterium
GATACATTCTTTGGCGGAATTCGGGCCATTTTTGCCACGACATACTCTACCTCCTTAACCCCAATTTGCTTTTTACGTTTTGACGCTACGGCGAGACGTTGAATCGCCCCCGCTTCGTCAATGACATCGATTGCTTTATCGGGTAGATGGCGCTCGTTGATATAGCGAGCCGATAGTTCGACGGCGATACGTAAAGCCTGGTGCGTATACTTCACGTCGTGGTGCTCTTCAAAACGCGTTTTTAGCCCCTCGAGAATCTGCACCGTCTCATCAACAGTGGGTTCCACAACGTCAATTTTTTGAAAACGACGTGCTAACGCGCGGTCTTTTTCAAAAATACCGCGGTACTCTTGGTAGGTCGTCGATCCCAGGCAACGCAACTCGCCTGAAGCCAAGACCGGCTTAATGAGATTGGAAGCGTCCATAACACCGCCGGATGCGGCGCCAGCTCCAATAATCGTGTGAATCTCATCGATAAACAAGATCGCGCCCGGTTCTTTGCGCAGCTGGTTAATGACCGCCTTTAAACGCTTTTCAAAATCGCCGCGGTACTTTGTTCCAGCTAAGAGCGCGCCAAGATCCAACGCGTAGATGGTGCTTTGAGCGATTACTTCCGGCACTTCCTCTTCGACAATCATTTTGGCAAGACCTTCTGCCAATGCCGTTTTCCCCACGCCCGCCTCTCCGACAAACAATGGGTTGTTTTTCCGTCTACGACATAGAATTTGAATGGTACGCTCAATTTCATCGCTTCGGCCAATGAGGGGGTCGATCTTACCCAGCCTCGCCTGCTCATTTAAGTTGGTAGCAAAATTTTCCAAAGGGCTCTTAGCCGGCGCTTCCCCTTGTTCTTCCTCTTCCACCGAAGGCGTTATGTCCTCCCCTTCATTTTCCGGCGCGACCTTCGAGATACCGTGAGAGATATAGTTCACTACATCGAGTCGATTGATATTCTGCTTATTCAGCAGGTAAACCGCTTGAGAGTCTTGCTCACCAAATATCGCCACTAAGACATTGGCGCCGCTAACCTCTTTTTTACCCGACGATTGAACGTGAAAAATGGCTCTTTGAAGCACCCGCTGGAATCCCAACGTGGGTTGCGTGTCGCGCGGGTCGTTGGGTGCCAGGAGCGGTGTCGTTTCATCCAAAAACTCGCTTAACTCTTGCTTTAAATTATCTAAGTTCGCACCACAGGCGCGTAGCACTTTCGCTGCCGCCGGATTATCGGCGAGAGCCAACAGCAAGTGTTCCACCGTCATGAACTCATGGAGCTTTTCTCTTGCCTCTTTAAAAGCCGCGTTAAGGGTAAACTCAAGTTCTTTACTTAACATGCCTTCCACCTTGCCGGACCCGCTCAAGCCTTCTCCATGGTGCACTTGAGAGGGTGTTGATTTTCTCGCGCATACTGGGTTACTTGCGCGACTTTCGTTTCAGCGACATCTCGCGCATAGACTCCACACACGCCCATTCCCCGAGTGTGGACGTGCAACATGACCTCTGTCGCCTTTTCCGCGTTCAATAAAAAGAAAATCTGTAAAACCTGGACCACGAAGTCCATGGGCGTGTAGTCATCGTTTAATAATATCACTTTATAGAGGGGCGGCTTTTTAAGTTTAGGCCTAGCCTCCTGTAGTGCAGTTCCTCCGTCATTACGGCCTGTACGTTGATTCTCACTCATTGCAGTATTGTCAAGAAGATAATTCGCGAAGCACAAACTTAAACCCTAGCTCTTGTAATTTTAGCTATTTCTTAAGTTAATAGTATCGACCGAGACGAATTATTGCTCAGTACTATCTTATACTGTCATTACAAAAAAAAAACCCTCAAAAATAGATAGAACCGCAAGACCTTGATAAGTATATCTAATTTTACTAATTTACGACTTCTCCGTAGTCAAATTTTTGACTTTTTTCAACCTTGACTACCGGGTAAAAAATTCAGAAAAGTTTTGTAGAATGGTCTGGTTTTCGGGTTGCAACAATACCCGATCCCTAGTTTGCGTTTGACACACCTATGTATTAGTGAGGGAAACACGCTATGGAGACAGGAACCGTAAAGTGGTTTAGCAACGCGAAGGGTTACGGCTTTATCTCACCCGATGAAGGCAGTGGAGATGTCTTCGCTCACTTTTCCGCAATTTCTATGGATGGCTATCGCACGTTGCGACGCGGGCAAAAGGTGAGTTTTGACATCACCAAGGGTCCAAAAGGTCTGTTGGCGGCCAACATCCAACCGCGCTTTGACGGGGCGGCCGGCAAAGACGATACGGCGGCGATTAAGCGGAGTTCACTATCGGATGCGGTGATTGCCGTCGGTGCGACGCCCGCCGCGGAGTAGCGGCCCAAAAATAACAAATAGACCAGGGCCAGACGCTCGATCACTTAAAAAAACCACCCGCTGAATTTAATGGTCTATGTCGAGCGCGAATATAGGATGTGTTTCGCATCCTATTGGATACGTTACGGCCTGGCTTAGCGTACTGTCTCCGACATGTTCCCTGTAGGAAAACATGTCACAATCAACCGCATTCGTGAGCGGATGTGCAACTTTTTGCCTGCGTTTCACCCTACATCACAGTTTACGACCAGGTTACGGGCCAAGCCAAGTCGCCACGCCTCGCCCGCCGTACAGAATGCGCGCCGGCTGCAACGACACCACCTTAATTGCAGAGGGTTCGTTACCCTCACATGTTTTCTATGATGCCATCACCAAAACCTGAACAGCTCAGTTTCGTCAGGTCGGTTATCAGCCGGGTTAAATCATAGGTTACGGTGCCCGTTGAGATCGCGCCACCCACAGGTTCTACGCCGCCTAAATTCCAACACGGATAGGTAGCACATTAAGGACACGGCCAGAGAATGAAATGCCCGCTTTTAGCCCAAGACTGTGTTAGCACCCAGCCAAATTTTAGAAGCGAACTTCTTAGCACGAAGACTGCTCCACACCAATTGAAGGTCCCCGCCGAGCGCCGTGGCCAATGCCAACCATAACTCCTCGATCGCGCAATCCATCGAATTATTTTATATGTATTTTAGTAGGTTATAAACATGTCCTTAACAGCTCACCCCATGTCGCGTGGAGCAACTGTGCTATAATTTGGCATTTTCGTCGCGACGCATGCCTAGAATCATCTTGCTTAACAAACCCTACGGCGTCTTGTGTCAGTTTACCGATCAACATGGCCGAAAAACCCTCGCCCACTACGTCGATGCACCGGGCGTATACGCGGCGGGCCGCCTGGACCGCGACAGCGAAGGGCTCGTCGTGCTGACTGACAACGGCCGACTGCAACATCGCATCTCCGATCCGCGTCATAAACTCCCGAAAACTTATTGGGCGCAGGTGGAAGGCGTCCCGACCGATGAATCCATGGAAAGACTTCGAAGCGGCGTAGAATTGAAGGACGGCCTCACAGGGCCCGCTCAGGCGAAACGCATAGGGGAGCCCGACCTATGGCCCAGGAATCCCCCCATCCGCTACCGCGCTAGCATTCCAACGTCGTGGATCAAACTCACGATTTGTGAGGGGCGCAACAGGCAAGTGCGGCGCATGACGGCGGCAGTGGGCTACCCTACCCTGCGCCTTGTTCGACACCGCGTAGGCAATTGGAGCCTTGAACGGTTGAGACCTGGAGAGTGGAGAGAAGTGGCATCTCCTGAACACCAATAAGGGCAC
>CALZJI010000529.1 GCA_945787615.1 uncultured Chromatiaceae bacterium
GTGGAGATACGACCCGTGGAGGTCTAGCTCGCATAGACCGTGAGTTACGGCAGCACCAACCGACCATCGTCATCGTTGAGTTGGGTGGTAACGACGGTTTACGCGGTTTATCCCTTAACGATATGCGGGATAATTTAAGCACGATCATTGAGAAATGCCAAACCGCCGGTGCCCATGTGGTGCTGGTGGGCATGCAATTGCCACCGAACTACGGTCCTGCCTATACCGCGTTGTTCAGTGACACCTTCAAGGATGTCGCCAACCGCTACGGGATACCGCTGGTGCCTTTTCTGCTCGATGGCCTGGAAAATGACTTCACGCTGTTTCAGCGAGACGGTATCCATCCTACAGCTCAGGGTCAACCGCTCATCTTGGAGAACGTA
>CALZJI010000530.1 GCA_945787615.1 uncultured Chromatiaceae bacterium
CATTGACCAACACATCCACAGCCATTCCCCTACGCACAAAACCATTGGCTAGGTTCACTAGCCACGGTGTTATACCACCAAAGCCAGAGGCGTGATGCAAAAAAGGCGTGAGGATCGCAATGCGTATGTTCTCAGAAACCATGTCATTAACTTAAAGGAGACGGCGCGTGTTCAATGTTCAAATTATAGAACTGGGAAGCCACCAAGTCTGCTATATTTGTAACCCCTTACAGAATCACAATGCAGCTATCAAAAACCCATCATCACATCATACGACGGCGCCAAGTGCCCGAACCGAGCTTTTCGGCTAAAATGCCTTAACGGCGGGCGCATGTTAACCTTTGGATCGCCAAGGAAAAAGCGAGATACCCATGCGCTCAGCGATGTCGTTAACAAAGATAGCTAAAAAACGAAACATCCCTTCAATGGTTGACTCGCAGAAAATTGCTTTATTTCTCGCCACATCAGGCCACAGCGGCGTTGATCGAGCGATGAAACACTTGATTCCGGAGATCGCACGCCGAGGCTATCACATCGACCTGCTACGCGTTCGCGACCATGGCCCTTATGTTGATGACAGCCACACGAATATTAATATCGTCGATCTTGGTAGCCGCCATGTTTACACCAGCCTCCCCGCGGTGATCGCCTACCTAAGGCGCGACCAACCGGTAGTCATGCTCTCAGATAAAGATCGCGTCAACCGGACAGCACTGCTTGCCCGTTTCATGGCGCGGGCACCAACCCGCTTGGTGTTGAGCTCAGGCACCACTATTTCTATCGATCTCGCCCACCGCGGCGCTTTCGAGCGTTGGTTGCAACGCACTTCCATGGGCCGCCTCTATCCTTATGCGGATCGAGTGATAGTCACATGCAAAGGTGTAGCCGATGACACGGCGGAGTATACGGGGCTGAGGCGTGAACTCATCGAAGTCGTGCCAAGCCCTGTTGTGCCTGAAGAACTCTTCACCGCGCCACGTCCACGTCCAGACCATCCTTGGTTTCAAGCCAATGAGCCACCGGTGATCCTCGGCGTCGGTGAACTTGGTAAACGCAAAGACTTTGAAACTTTGATACGCGCATTCGCTCAAGTTCGCCGCCAACGGTCCTGTCGCTTACTGATTCTTGGTAAAGGCAAACAACACGATAATCTGACAACACTAGCGAAAGAATTGGGCGTCGCCGCGGACGTCGACTTGGCCGGATTCAAGCCAGATCCCTATAGTTACATGGCTCATGCCGCCC
>CALZJI010000531.1 GCA_945787615.1 uncultured Chromatiaceae bacterium
TCCTGTTTGCCGGCTTTGAGTACTTCCACTGGATGGTCTAGAAGGGGATGGTGGGGGCGGGTAATCTTTACCCAGAGCGGTGAATCTTTCAGGTAATACTTAGTCTGTGACAACCTACCCGCGTGCAAGGACGCCGCAATCCAGAAACGCATCGAACTCCTCTTTCACAAACGCCGGAAGTGACGTACCCGACTCCGCTTCGACTTGGGCGAAAAACGTTTCGATATTTTCCTGCACGATACGGTATAACGCCGTCTCTTCCGGACGGCGCCGGCGACCATAATCGCTCTCTGGCTATGATATCGGCCTATTGCGTAACGAATACCCTTATACTCAAATTCATAGCCTCCGGCACAAATGGGTACACCATAGGGTGTTATTTTTTCTATCCCTCGAGGCAAATCCTCCGTCACAGATTTTGATCGGCGTGGGTTAAACGATGTTTTTAATTCAACGCCTAGTTCGCCTTTGAATTGTGCTTTGAGTTCGGCATCATCACAGGCGCTATCGTAAAGAACGCGCTCTGTTGAGTGGACTATCTCTGGGTATTGTTCAAACACTTTTTGCACATGCGGATAAAATGTCTGTCCATCGTGTGTGGCAGCATCCATGATAGCGACCGCATCAATAGCAACCCCCTGTTTCGGTAACCCAATAATACCGGCTTTATAACCCCAGAGCATCTTTGTCTTGTATTTAACAATGGTGCCTGCACCTTCATCGGTCAACTCCCTGTCGTGGTGTATTGCTTCACCGAGAATTGCGTCGGGAACGGCAATCGAGGACGCGTTAGCTTTGCCAGGCGGGTGCCTCAACGCTCAAAAATGTAAACGTATTTTTGCGCGAGCCCTTAGGGCTTGTTCACGCGGCCCCTAACTGTTCAACACGGATTCGCGTGATCGACCCCGTAATCGAAGCCAATGCTTCGATGCGTTGTAGGGCTTCAATCATTTGTCGCTCCCGCAGCGTGTGAGTCAACATAATTATCGACACCTCTTTTGCATCGAGCGCCGGCTCTTTCTGGATGATCGCCTCGATGCTGATATGTTGATCACTGAGAATACGGGTCACGTCGGCCAATACCCCGGGGCGGTCCGCCGCCCGCATCCTAAGATAATAGGCGGTCTCGACTTCTTCGACAGGAAGCACAGGTAAATCCGATAACGCATCGGGCTGGAACGCCAGATGGGGAACACGATTCTCCGGATCTGCGGTAAGCGTACGTGTAACGTCTACAATATCGCCTACGACAGCGGATGCCGTTGGTTCCGATCCGGCTCCGGCGCCGTAATAAAGCGTTGGGCCCACCGCATCGCCGTACACTAATACGGCGTTCATTACGCCATCGACATTGGCAATAAGACGCCGACTGGGAATCAGCGTGGGGTGCACGCGAAGCTCTATACCAACGTCTGTTTTTCGTGCAACCCCGAGGTGCTTGATGCGATACCCGAGTTCTTCAGCGTATTTTACGTCTTCCCGGGTAATGTGGCTAATACCCTCGGTATAGACGCGTTCGAATTGCAGCGGTACGCCAAAAGCGATCGACGCTAAAATAGTAAGCTTATGGGCCGCGTCGACGCCTTCGACATCGAAGGTAGGATCGGCTTCTGCATAGCCCAGTTCCTGTGCTTGCGCCAGTACGTCGGCAAAGTCCCGACCTTTATCACGCATCTCGGAAAGGATGAAGTTACCCGTACCGTTTATGATACCGGCAAGCCATTGGATTTGGTTCCCGGCCAAGCCTTCGCGAATCGCTTTGATAATAGGAATCCCACCCGCTACTGCAGCCTCGAAGGCCACCATGACACCCTTTTCGCTGGCGGCCGCGAAGATCTCGTTGCCATGTTTGGCGATAAGCGCCTTATTGGCCGTAACAACGTGTTTGCCATTGGCTATAGCCGTTTGCACGATCTCCAATGCCAAATCGGTACCGCCTATTAATTCCACTAATATACTTATTTGAGGATTATTGACGACCTCAAAGGGATCTGTCGTTAGCGCTATGCCGTCGGTTGGACAACTCCGCCGCTTGGCAATATCGCGCGCAGCGGCATGAACAAGCTCTATTCCGCGCCCGGCGCGACGGCTAATCTCTTTTGCGTTGCGTGTTAATACATTGACCGTCCCACTTCCTACGGTCCCCAGGCCTACTAATCCGACTTTAACCGGCTCCACATTTAGTTCTCCTAATTTCGTTGGTAATCGACTATCGTTTTTTTTTGACTATGGCCGTTCGTGAGTCTCTCGACTGCGTTTCATGGCCTGGACGGTTCGCGAGTGAGCTCGTGTTTGAAACGAAGTAAGGTCCCGCGTAAAAATAACTTCACATTTTGAACATCGATCCATCCCGCCTGGCTTCGTTGCCTACATGGACGTAGGTAAGGAGCGCGAGCACGACTGCACGGACGCAGGAGTTAGAATTGCGTCGGGAACGGCAATCGAGGACGCAGTAGCTTTGCGAAAACTTGAAATATACGCATATTCCCGCGTTTTCGCGCCTTGCCAGGCGGGCGCCTCAACACTTAAAAATGTAAACTTATTTTTTCCCGAGCCCTAATAAAAGCGTCTACGCGTGGCTATCATTGCGAAACATATCGCGGATACCTCGAATGGCTTGCCGCGAACGATGTTCGTTTTCAATCAGGCTAAAGCGCACGTGGTCGTCACCGTATTCACCAAAGCCGACGCCAGGCGATACCGCAACTTTTGCCTCTTCGAGCAGCTTTTTGGAAAACTCCAAAGAACCTAGGTGGCGATACTGATCGGGTATCGGCGCCCACACAAACATGGTCGCTTTAGGTCGCTCCACCTGCCACCCCAAGGCGTTCAGGCCACTACAGATCACGTCGCGACGCTTACGATAGGTCTCCTTTATTTCCTTCACGCACTGCTGAGGCCCCTCCAATGCGGCTATCGCAGCAACCTGGATGGGCGTGAAGGTTCCGTAATCAAGATAGGATTTCATACGCGCCAAGGCGGCAACCAATATCGAATTACCCACCATAAAACCAACGCGCCAGCCGGGCATATTATAGCTTTTCGATAGACTGTAAAACTCAACAGCCACCTCTTTGGCGCCAGGCACTTGCAGCACGGACGGCGCTACATAGCCATCAAACACAATCTCCGCATAGGCGATATCGTGAACAATCCAAATTTGATTTTCTCGCGCGATGGCCACCACCTTTTCGAAAAACGGCAAGTCGACGCACTGCGAGGTGGGATTGCAGGGGAAATTCAGTATCAACATTTTCGGTTTGGGCCAGGTGTCTTTTATGGCTTTCTCAAGCTCCGCAAAGAAATCCACCCCCTGGTATAAGGGCACATGACGAATGTCGGCACCCGCGATAACCACACCGTAAGGGTGTATGGGGTAGGCCGGACTGGGAACGAGAACCGCGTCACCGGGCCCCAGCGTCGCTAATGCTAAATGGGCAAGACCTTCCTTGGATCCGATAGTTACGATCGCTTCGGATTCCACATCCAGGTCGACGTCAAAACGTTGCTTGTACCATGCGCAAATTGCCCTGCGCAGCCGCGGAATGCCGCGGGACATTGAATAGCGGTGGGTGTTGTTCCGCTGAGCGACCTCGACCAACTTTTCTACAATATGCGTAGGGGTAGGTTGGTCGGGATTACCCATCCCAAAGTCGATGATATCCTCACCCCGAGTACGCGCTTTCGCCTTTAGCTCGTTAACGATATTGAAGACGTAGGGAGGCAGGCGTTTAATCCGGGGAAATTCTTTAATCAATGGTTACGACCTAACAAAATTGTTTTTTTCTCAACGACTAAGGGACAAAAAGCGTACCGCTGGTGAGCAAAAGTGTCAATGTAAAATTCAGAGTTACGTTCAAAAAAACGACGTAGGGTATTCATTTTATTAATTCAATCCGAAGGCACAAGACTCGATGCCGCGATCCAGTCCGAACGAATTATTTCGTTAAACAATTTACCTTATTTTAAGAAAAAAACGACGATATTTGAATATTGTTGCATAATAGCGCTTGGGGCAGTAAAAAGCGGTAGCACGGTATTTTTCTGCCGAAAACGCGAAAACCAATCTTCTACTCAATTACGATGCAGTTTTCCCAAGATATCGACACAACAGCCTATGTAATTCGTTCTTACGGACCGGGGGAAGTTATTGTAAGCGAACCCATTTCGGCCGAATCTATCCTAGCCGCCGCTGCCGACGACGTCGGTAAAGCCAAGATGATTCAACGACGAACGCTCACGCAGAGCGTTGTGGTAACACCTAAGTATTTGGTTGCTGACTGGCCACCGCAGTCGCTGGGGGCCGTTACCACCGATCACATCCAAGCGATTGCCGAGAATTTGGCACCCGAAATCGTATTATTGGGAACAGGGAAAGATCTGAGTTGGCCACCGACGTCGTTGCTCACCCCGCTCATAGAGAAAGGCATCGGCGTCGAGGTCATGGATACACCCGCTGCATGCCGAACCTATAATATCCTCATGTTCGAAAGCCGCAGGGTCGCGGCGGCGTTGCTAATGATTTAGGGTAGATAACGAATTAGCCTCAGCTTCTCACCCTTGCCTTTAGCCGCTACGGCGACCATCTGGCAAAGCGGCAATCGCTCAGTGTCAACACTGTTAACATTTAACCAAGACGTTAAACATTTTTCTTTCTGGCCGCCGTAGGGAGCAACAGTCGTTTCAACAGCAGGAGATGTAACGGGAGTGGAGACTAAGGACCACGACCCATGGATCACCCCGAGTCTCATAGAACTACAGCACGGATGCTGCTTTGTAACGCTACTTAAGAAGAATGTCCGCGGACAACCCGTCACGTTCGAGGATTTTACGCAGTCGTTTTAGCGCTTCGACTTGAATCTGGCGGACACGTTCCCGCGTCACACCGATGGTTTCACCTACCTCCTCCAACGTCGATGCATCTTGGCCGTTGATACCAAACCGCGATTCCACGACGTGGCGTTGCTTGTCGTTTAGCTGTGCCAGCCATTCTTCGAGGCAGCGCTGCACTTCCGCATCTTGAAGAATACCTGGTGGATCAGATAATCCTCCCTCTGCAGCCGCTTCCGTCAACAGTTTCTCCCTATTGACGGAAGCACTATCGACACAGGCTACTTGATCGTTGAGATTCATTAAATGCTTGACCTCGTCGGCCGGGATCTCAAGGAGTTTTGCGACGTCTTCATGACTTGGTTCATGATCAAGCTGTTGAGCGAGTTTGCGAGCGGCTCGTTGATACTGGTTGATTTGTTTAATTAAATGCACCGGCAACCGAATGGTGCGGGTTTGATTCATGATAGCCCGCTCAATGGTTTGGCGTATCCACCACGTTGCGTAGGTTGAAAAACGAAAACCTCGCTCCGGATCGTATTTTTCAACAGCGTGAATTAATCCTAGGTTTCCTTCTTCGATAAGGTCAAGAAGAGCCAGACCGCGGTTCATGTAGTAACGTGCGATCTTAACAACCAAACGCAAGTTACTTTCGATCATACGTTTTCTGGCCTCTTCATCGCCTTTCTGAGCGCGCCGCGCGAACTGAATTTCTTCTTCCGCAGTCAGCAAAGAGGAGTAACCGATCTCGTTCAAATAGATCTGTGTCGCGTCGAGCTCCCGATCCGTCGCCAAACGTGGTCCTGGCACCACGGCGCGCTCTGATGACCTGCCGCCAACCTCTCGTGCACTTTCTTCGTCGGATGTTGTAACCGATTGATCCTCCGTATCATCAGGCAATTCGAGCCGGGAACCGTGTCCGCAACTTTGCCGGGACGTTTCAATACTCATAAACCCACCACCCTTGTCTGCCCCTCGCATATACAATCAAATCTAACCCATACCTAGTTTGTCAAGTCAATTTTTACCTCTGGGGAAAATAAATCGTTGTTAATCGAAGTCTGGTAGGCTATTGGGGTGGAAGAAAGCGCAGTGGATTGACTGGCTTCCCCTCCTGACGTATCTCGAAATAAAGTGCAACTTGGTTGTTACTTGTCGGTCCCATTTCGCCTATTTTCTGTCCTTGCTGAACGGGCTCGCCTTCGGTTACAAAAATGTCACGGTTATGCGCGTAGGCGCTGAGATAGTCCTCGCCGTGTTTAATGATGATCAAATTGCCATAGCCTTTAAGCCCGTTTCCACTGTACACGACTCGGCCACCCGCCGCCGCACGTATGGGTTGTCCTAATTTTCCCGCAATGTCCACCCCCTTACGCGTTCCAGTACCTTTAAAGGTCGAGATCAGCCTACCCTCCGCAGGCCAACGCCACTTAACCGGCGCGTCGCTTAACGCCGGCGTGGCTAGGGGAGAAGATGGGGGAGTTGCTAGCACTACCCTTGGTTGGGCGGGCGGTGTTTTTGGTTGGGTGACAACTCGTTGACGGTTTAGCACCGGCTTATCCGCGTTTTCGGCCGGTTCCACTTCCACTGCTGCAACATGGTCGTTGATATGGGATTTAGAAAGCAACGTCCATTGTTGTTCTTTTTTTGGGGGAACAAGCTGAATAATCTGTCCTTCTCTAATTAAGTATGGCGGAGGAAGATCATTCCATGCCACGATTTCGCGGAAGTCGTGCCCGTACTGCCAACTAATGGAATACAGTGTATCACCTGGCTGAACTCTATGGTAAAGATGGTGCCCGCATCCCACTATTGCAAGCAACACCATAAATAGCGGCACACCCCGCTCAACAACTACTGTTATCGCCATGATATCTGCCCCTCGCCGGAACGTTCCCTTCCCCGCTTATTAACGGTTACGTAATCCGGAAGTTAAGCCAAATGCGAGTAAATCTTACCATGTCCTACACCTACTCCATCTTGACCGAGGTGAACACCTGGCGGGTATTAGAGACCACAGGGCCGGTGTGATGTACCAGCCCACATTGAATGCAACCACTTCGAAAGCTACTCCTCGACGCCGCGTGGCCCAACGCGTCGCGTACACTTGATAATTTTCGGCCCCACTAAGGGCTCGAGTCAAAATTAATTCACATTTTGGACATCGATCCATCTCGCTTGCTGCGTTGCCTACATGGACGTAGGTAAGGGGCGAGAGCA
>CALZJI010000532.1 GCA_945787615.1 uncultured Chromatiaceae bacterium
TGACTGCGTTGCCTACATGGACGTAGGTAAGGGGCGAGAGCAGGACGCGGTAGCTTTGCCTACATGGACGTAGGTAAGGGGCGAGAGCAGGACGCGGTAGCTTTGCCTACATGGACGTAGGCAAGGGGCGAGAGCACGCCTACAGGGATGTAGGTGGTAGAGCAACGCAGGACGCAGTTGCCGAGGACGCGGTAGCTTTGCCAGGCGAACGCCTCAACGCCCAAAATGTGAATTAATTATGACGCGAGCCCTTAGCGAGGCTAACCAAAGTCGAATTCGTCCAATGTTAGAGCGAACGACGTAATTCGATCGTCATAGCCGCTTATAGACGGCGTACCCGTGTCGAGTTATCCACTCCAGGGCGTCTTCCATTGTGACTAACTCGTTGAGATTAATGGGCCCCGGCGCGGTCTTTGTCTTTTTTTCCTGATCGAGCAAGGCTTTTGTGGCCCAAACGGCTTGGGCGGCGGGTATATCGAGGCCTTCGTCCTTCGCGACGATTTCGAGGTAATCGATGACCGTGGCGTCGCTGTCGATGGCTTCAACGACCAAATGTCCCTCGCGGGTGCCGAGCAAACGCAGGGCATTGGCAAGAGGTAATACGTACCGGCATAGTCTTTTTAGAGCGCTATTTGAAAGTTTTGGTATAAGAAAGCTCGCTAACTTCAGCCCGAGAGTTAAGTAGTGGCGATCAAAACCTACATGAAACGTCACGGGGAAGTACTTGTTTTTTATCTGAACGCCGTCGAGAAAAGGCGCCGGGTACGGCCCGTAACGGCGGCGTTTACCGTCTTGATGGATTCGTTGAACGAGGTGCCGGAAGCATATTACATGGTTAAGCCTTCTGCCAATGGGACGAAGCAAGCTGTAGAAAAGGCCTGGGCTAACGGCGTTGCGCGATCCAAGGTTTAAATAGACGCGGACAGCGGAGAGAGTCTCTAATTTATCGAATCGTTGGCTGAGAACCGAGACCAGGCCGGGTACAGTGGAGCAGCCCGTAATCGCGCCCGCTCGTGGTTCAACTTGGTTGTTCGCCGCCTCAGTGACGCGGGAGATAAAGGTCAAATCTTCAGCGAGGTCGATGTAATAAACGCCGTGGGACAAGCAGGCGCTAACGAGTTCGGTAGGGTCGTGGTCATAAGGCCCTGCCGCATGAATCAAGACGTCGATATTTCGGAGAGCGGCTGTAAATGTGCCGGGATCACTCAGCTCCAAACGTCGAAACTCAATATCGCCCGCTTTGTTCTTATTCCGTGAAGCGGCTATGAGCCGCGCGTGTGGTAACTCGTTCGCGAGCAGCTTAACAATACGTTGCCCCATGGTACCGGAAGCCCCAAGAACAAGTATATTTTTTTCCTCACGCAATTGGCGTATGCTCCGATTCCATTATCTGCTTCGAGGGGCATTGCCGTGTGACTCGTGGGTAGACAAATAATCCCAATTGTCCGTCATGGTATTGGCGAGTTGCCCGGAGCACAGTCGTGTGTGCACGCGATTCGATCATGGGCACGTCGAAAAGCAAGATAGTGCTCCTTCACTCTGGCGGCACTTGACGCTTTCGGATTATCGCGAAAAAGGTGTTCTAAAACGCCTTTTACGGCTGTACTCCAGGGGGTGCTTGGAATTAACGCATACATCGCGCCAGAAGCAAACACCAAGACGCGTTCAGCCACGTTGTAGTGCGGTTCGGAAACGACGGGTAAGTACGGATTGTCGACCGGCGCCTTACTGCGTGGCAGCGGTTGCTCTAGGACAAAAAAATGATCCGGTAACAACGTGAGGTCGTCGCGACTGGTAAACGAGACCAAAACCGCGATGATAAACGCTGAGACTAACGCGGGCGCCACGTAGATTTTCTTCCCACCGATCATATACGCGCCGGCTGTGATCGCCACCCAGTGCATCAGGGCCATAAAGATAAGGAACGTGGGATAGATGATCGTGGGGAGATTGACCTGAAGCAATGCCCATTCACCCAGTGTGGCTGTCCACCCAGCAAACACCATGATGGGAAAATAGGAAACGCGCCATACAATGATCGAGCAAACAACAACGATTAACCGCAGATAAGGTTGCGTGTATCTCGGCCAAAGCCGAGCTATGGCCAAGACAACACCGAGTAGCGATGCAACATGAAACGCGACGAACAGGGCCCATTGGTCGAGATCGTGCGTACGGTCTAGCCAAACCCCGATTCCAGCTAATGCGCACGCCGCAACGACAGCTCCTCTCATTAGTCGAGAGAACTAAAAGACACGCATTTTTTGTAGCTCCGGAGCGACTTTGTCCAACCGTTCGGCCACGATACGTAGGTGACAGGTTGGGACCTTGGGAAACAAGTGATGTTCCACATGGTAAAACATGTTGTAGGTCGCGAACGATTTTAGTCTTTCTCGAATCGTGCGGGCGATATAGTAGGATCGGTCACAATCGTGATGGACCGTCCACACCGCGAAAAAGGCGGTAAAGCACTGGCCAATGGCCATGGCAAGAACGTGATATTTTAAGATCGCGATATCCCATACGAACATTACAAGATAAACCCAGACGACATTTGCGACAAGTTCTGAAATGACCCAACGCCGCATGCGTGAATTTCCCAGCTGTAACGCCGTCTTGTGAAGCAGATACGGAAAACGGGGGCCAAATAGAAGCGCTTTCCAACCAGGCATGCGCGCGCTCATGGCTTCGACGTCCTCATCGTTCATGCAGTAACGGTGATGGCGTAAATGGTTGAACTGAACCGCATGCATCGACCCCAGCATGACCACGCTTAATATGAACATTAAATATTCGTGTGCCTTGCGACTAATCCCAACGGCATAGTGAAAGGCGTTATGGACCTGCCTCAGCCCACATAAGAAGAACATGAAGGACGCCCCGAGCGCAAAGATCCACAGTTCGAAATAGGCGAGGACGAGGGAAACGACCAGCCATGGCACCGAAATCAATAATTCTCTGATGACTTCTCCGCGTGACAACTCACACAGGTCACGCCACTCGACGCTACGGACACGCTCATCTCGCATTATTTCTAATGCCATATATTATTCCTCCCTTACAGTATTAACGTTTGCTAATATTTTAAGTTTACTGGATGCAAAAAACTCTCTACCTACGTCGTTTCCTTCGATACGATCGCAAAGCCTAACCTTATCCGAATCTTAGGGTTTTACTCAAGGGGTATTTAGCAGAATGGGTGTCTCGGTCGGTCAATGGCGGAGGTTGGATCGTTCATTTGGTTTCGCCCGGACGAGACTGCCCATATAATACGGTCTCTCAATTGGTCTGTGTCCGCGTGGATACGCGAAAGCAACTTTCTCAAACGTTGTCTGAACGCACAATATCACAGTGACGATGAACTTGACCGCGGCCGCTCGGTTGCTGCGTTTTGGCGGCGCGGGCGGAATAACAATGCGAGTCCTAAGGGTGTATGCCCATGAATATTGGAAGGGATTGAGGGCGGCGAAAGAACTGGTTTTTTTTCGTTCGGGCCCCGTGTCTCGTGAAGACGACGTCGCGAGAATTGAGTTTGCTGCGTCTGGGTAATCCTAGATTAGAACTCGCGACGCCTAACGGACCCGTAGTACGCGTATCAGGCTTGTGCGCGTGCCGTTGCCAGTATATCTATATATAACAATAAATTATAAATAAAATCTAAGGTAAACTAAAATATTTATGCCAGTGGTTACGACGGGTTATCCGCCGTTGAAACATGTTCGACCGCCGTAAACGACGTAACTTCTTACCGAGCGAGACATTCCACAATTGCCGCAACGTTCGCATTCATCATTTCGATATAGGCGTTTGGACCGGGTTCAATGTTCGTTCCCATGGGATCTAGCGTTGCGGTGTTGATCTGTGTCGCCTCGGTAATCGTTCGGATGAGCGCTGAGTTAAACTGAGGTTCCGTAAATAGGCAGCGTGCTTGCGATTGCCTGATGCGCTCGTACAACATCGAAAGACGTCGAGCGCTAGGCTGTTGGTCCGGATCGATTGTTACTGAACCGACGACACGGAGTTCGAAGTAACGCTCGAGGTATTGGTACGCGTCGTGAAAAACGATGAACGGTCGATCTCGGATGGGCCTGAGTTGACTGACGGCCTGTTGGGCCATTGTCTCGATACGTTGCTTGACAATTTCCCCATTACGTTCGTAGGTCGATTTGTGGGAAGGGTCGACGGCGCTTAATGCCCGCGCAATGTTATCGACAATTTTTTTTGCATTATCCGGGTCCAACCATATGTGAGTATCGACTTCCAGATGGGAGTGTTGGTGTTTGTGTGTTAAGTTGTTGGCCTCCCACGTTCCGCCGGCGCGATAGGCGTATGTGGTGAGATCGCTTGTCTCGGAGAGCGTGACAATTCGCGCGCGATCGCCGAGCGACGATAGCGGATTTATGAGGAATGGTTCCAATGATTCGCCGACCCAAAAAATAACGTCCGCACGGTTGAGGGCTCGCGCGTTGGAAGGCCGCATTTGATACGTGTGCGGCGATCCGTAACCGCGGACGACAAGCACCGGCTCGCCGATTCCCTGCATTACGCCGGCGACAAGGGAATGGATGGGGGCGATACTGGCGACAACGTTTGGCGCATTGCTTGGCAACGCACCGGACGGGCGTGCAACGGCGAGAAGTGCAAGTATGGTTGCGAGAAAATATTTAGAAAAATATTTAGAAACGAGTCTCATGGCTAGCCGTTTTAATCACTAAAGTGGGTTGTGAGATTAGGATCATAAGGTTCTAATATAAAACGTATTTTATTTCAATTAGTAA
>CALZJI010000533.1 GCA_945787615.1 uncultured Chromatiaceae bacterium
CATTTCGTGGCAAGGCGAAATGACGAGTAATAGCCGGACTATTGCGAGGAGTTTCAACGCAGACATGGAATGAAGAGGGCGTGCTATTGACACCTAAATCTCAAACGCCACGGGTATAGTTAAGGGTAGATTAAGGTTATAGCGTTACGCTTGATTCTATGTAGACACCAATAACTATTCTCGACTCTCGTGTAATAGGTGAATTCTTTTGACTTTCAGATTCTTCTCGAGAATTCAATAAGGGATGTTGGCAATGAGACTACTGCTTGTTGAAGATGATCCGTTGGTTGGGGATGGCATTCACACAGGGCTCTCGCAACAAGGTTGCGCTGTAGATTGGGTAATGGATGGGCTCAACGGGGAACATGCGCTCGCCACGGAAGATTATGAGGTTGTTATACTGGATCTTAATCTTCCCAAGCGGGACGGTATCACAGTGCTAAAGAACTTACGCACGACGAATAATAATGTGCCGGTGTTAGTATTAACAGCGCGTAGCGGTATTGAGGATCGCATTGCCGGTCTCGATAGCGGGGCGGATGATTATATGATCAAGCCGTTTGACCTCAACGAACTGTATGCGCGAATCCGTGTTCTAATACGTCGCCGCAACGGAAGAAGCTCATCGTTGATAAAACACGGAGATATTGAGTTAGATCCGTCAACCCACACGGTAAGACGCAGAAACAGGGAGATTACTCTGTCACGTCGCGAGTTTTCGGTGTTGCATCAATTACTGGAGAATGAGGGAAAAGTACTTTCCCGCTCACGACTTGAAGACAGCCTCTACGCCTGGAGCGATGAAGTGGAGAGCAATACTGTTGAGGTACATGTCCATCACATACGGAAGAAACTGGGGTCACACCTGATACGCACAATTCGGGGTGTCGGTTACGTCGTAGGCGATACGCCATGAGTTTTTCCATTCGGCGACGCCTTTTAATAACGCTTCTGGCGGTTGTCACAACGGCATGGATTGTCGCCGCTGTTGCAAGTTTTCTCGATAGCCAACATGAGATTGAGGAATTATTCGATGCCGAGCTAGCGCAATCCGCCCGCGCGCTGCTGTCGCTGAGTAGCCATGAACTCATAGAAGAAAAGATACTCGGTATTCACCGTGATGCAATGACACCGGATTCCATTGACCTGGGCAGTGCGTTAGGACATAAGTATGAGCAAAAGCTCGCCTACCAAGTCTGGATCAATGACACTTACCTGGCCTTACGCTCCGCTTCAGCGCCTCGAATTCCCCTTGCGAACGCGGATAATGGCTTTTCTGACGTAAGAATAGAGCAACATCGCTGGCGGATTTTTGCTATTACTCACGATCACCTGCCAATCAAAGTTCTTGTCGGGCAACAGTATAATATTCGTGGTGAACTGGCTCAAGACATTGCTTTTCGCATCTTAATACCCATTTTGGTGACGTTGCCCATACTCGCCTTAGCCATTTGGTACGGTGTCGGCCACGCGATGAAACCGCTCAATAAAGTGGCGCGCGACGTTGCGAATCGAGCGCCAGATCATCTTACACCGATTGACAGTCGCAGTGTACCCGTTGAAGCGGAACCGCTGATTCGCTCACTCAATGCACTATTAACACGCGTTCAGTCGGCGTTTGACAGTGAGCGTCGTTTTACCGCCGACGCCGCCCATGAGTTGCGTACACCACTTGCTGGTATACGCGCTCAAGCCCAGGTTGCCCTCACGGCTGCGGGCGAGCCGACTAAAGACGAAGCGTTAAACCGGGTTATACAAGGGATAGACCTCGCTGCGCGCCTTATGCATCAACTTTTAACGTTAGCGCGCCTGGACCCCGAAACGAAACTAGCCGATACAAAAAAACTGAAGATTTGTGACATCGTAGAATCGGTATTGGTAGAACTGGCGCCGGCGGCATTGGAAAAGAAGATTGAGCTGGAGCTTAGGCGTCCCTGTGAAGCCTCATTGAACGGAAGTTGGGACGCGCTTACGTTATTAATTACGAATTTGGTCGACAATGCGATTCGCTACACGCCTGAGACCGGGCATGTAAAACTGAGTGTAGTTCATAAGGATTATACTATTGTCTTGAGTGTTGCCGACAGCGGACCAGGAATTCCAATCGAAAATCATTCTAAAGTTTTTCAGCGTTTCTACCGGCTGCCCGAGACGAGGGAGTCGGGTAGTGGTCTAGGGCTTTCCATTGTACAGCGGATTGCCGAGTTACACGGGGCGGAGATTAAATTCAGTACCTCTGAACTCGCCGGACTTAACGTGGACATTATCTTTCCAGTTACGGAAAACCACGACCAGGTATCGATCCCAGAGGAGACGAATCCTTTTCACGTATAAGTCATATCGGCTTAGGGCCGCAGAAACAAATAATCATCCAATTTTGCTTGTCTTTTGGCCCAGCTTCTGTGTTGCGGCAAGGGTTACATTAAGGGATTATGCGCCCCTTGCCGCGCCTTGAATCTGAGCCAAAATCCAGCGCAATCTTTGGACAATTATTTATTTCCGCGCCCCCTAAGTACACTTGGCGATTCGTTAAGGTAGCCAAGTGGCTATTTCATTTAACGCTATGACCCCTCAACGGCATAGGTCGTGTTCACCGAGTCTGAGGGTTTCGTGTCAGCGGTGACGGTCGACGTGGGCGTTCCCACGCCAAAAAACAGGTTCAGGATTAATAGCGAGATTCCCGCCAAAAGGCCGCCGACACCGACGTAAACGAAAACCTCTGTCCATAGCGCGTGGTGAGCGGCATCTCGTCCCATCGACGGCGCTAAGAGAAACATCATCAGCCATGAGAGAGAATAGCTGCCTCCAAGCCCAACCAATACCGCGCTAATGGTTTTTAGCCTCGCCTTCATGTCGACTAACGCGATAAGCAAGATTAAACCGATGGTGAATGCGCCGATCCCCGTGGCATGGAAATGCGCACGCTGGGCGTAACGCCATATCTTTGTCGCGCTTTTTTCGTCGTGGACTGCGGGATGTGTGGCAATACCGCTATTAATCCATTGTTTAACGCCATCCTCGTTAACGCCAAAGACAATACCCATTCCAATTCCAAACAACAGCGTTAGAAAAGCAAGTAGTAGCCCAGGACGTACCGCCCATATGTTTTCAGATTTCATCACGATCTCCTTTCGTTTTATCAAATGCGCCGAAGGAAAGACGCTTCGCCTGGAAAAATTAGCCTAGCCCACACCGATACCCTTTAACGTCGTCCGCCGTTGGCTATCGATCCTAAGCCATCCGCTCGCTAAAGTGACGACTCTAGCCCGCATCATTCTACAGCGGATATCTTAATTCAAGCTTAGAAACGTCCGTCGGCTGATCCAGAGGGAAGGCCCATCACTAAGTAGCACTAAGTAGCGAACTAACGGCTCAGCGCGGACCGATCGCCTGAACAACGCTCGCCCGCGCGATCCGACGATCTGCGAGAGTGAGCGCCTGATTTAACCTGCAGCTGGACTATGGAATTCGCGCGCTACGGGAGAGGCTTGACGCCTAAAACTCGCACTCAAACGGTAATATTAACAATATGTAATATTTCTTTTCTTATGTGGTATCTTTCCGAATCGCCATCATCACCGAGGAGAGGGCTACCGTCTTTCCAATTCGTTAAGGGCCGCGGAAAATAATAATTATCCAAAATTGCGCCGGATTTTTGCTTAGATTCAAGACGCGGCAAGTGGCGCATATTGAAATATGTAACACTTGCCGTAACGCAGAAGCTGAGTGAAAAGACAAGCAAGGTTGGATAATTATTTTTTTCCGTGGCCCTAATTTTGGCGCCAGTCCTTAACGGTGCCCGCTTATAACGTCTATTCTAAGTATGTGGATGAGACCAGAGATGAAGGCGAACTGATGAAGCTTTAAAAGGCGCCGGATCATCGATCGCGGATAACAGATATTCGTTTCTGTCCTAAAAATGATAGGCGAGAACCAGTTGTAGAAAATCATCATTCCGAAAGGAGTAGAGTGGATCTGAGGCGGAGATGTTAGTGTAGACGCGTGCGTCAATCTCCAATGTCCAGCTGTCTGCAATGCGTCGGCTTGCCTCTAGGGCGTAGACAACGGCTTCATCTTCACGGTCCGATACGATGCCCAGTAGTGCTTCAGTACTTTGTACATCATTCAGTGTGAAACGAACGCCTGCAAAAATGTCGTCCTCGAAAGGTGTGTTGGCGTCCTCGCCTCTGTCATCGTAAAGGTATTCGACTACAAGGCCCAGATCTGCGCCGGTGTCAAACAGTCCAAAGAATGTATATTCAAGACCGCCGGTCGCGGCGGAATAAGTCTCACCTTGACCGCTGCGGCGAATGACTTCTAATTTCCACAACCAACTCTCGACTGTCGCCTGTATGTCCAGTCCCGTTTGATGAATAATGTTATAAATCGGTATAAACACGTTCTCACCACTGGTATTGGCTTCTAGGATAAATGATGGGTCACGGCTGGTGCCGTAAAATTCGCTAAGGCCAATATCCCAATAGTCGATACTGTGTGCCCAACGGAGCGCGCAGTCGATATGTGTCTCTTCACGCGACGATTCGTATCGGGCGCGATCGACATCGACACGAGGATGGCTCCTTAGCCGACCATTTACCCCCGGGAAGGTACGTTCGCGAAAGTAGGGGAGAACAAACAGGTCGATGGTCCCCCAATCTTGAATAAAGGCAAGGTTGATCATGGGTTGACCTAGTTTTTGTTCGCCGTCCGGGAACTCAACAAGATCGGTTTGGTTAATGATATCGACGAGATGTTGCGATTCCGTTACGCCCCAAAAAAGTTTACGTATGCCGACGCGTAGCTCCCACACCTCTTCCGCGAATAACCAAGTGAACTCGCGGAGGTCAAAATGTGAACGTTTATCGTCGTGCTGATCAAAACGAGCATAGGGGACGATGGTGAGGCTTTGCTGTCCGTCACTCCATTCGGTGTAGTATTCCGGTTCGAAGGCGATTGAATAATTATTGCCATGTTGACGTGGGTCGATCGGATCATGGGGGAAATAGCGGTATTCCCCAGCAATGTAACCCGACCATTCGCCGCCGCAAACAAGAGGGGGCGTTACAAAAACAAAAGAGAGTAATACCAGTAAGTAACTGGCTTTTCTCATGCCAACAATGCGCATTGGGAATGTAACGTACAGTTGATGCGTCGAGGGCGAAACCGATAAGCGTATACTAAGGGCCGCGGAAAAAAATAATTATCCAACCTCGCTTGTCCTTTTACTCAGCTTCTGCGTTACGGCAATTGTTGCATATTCCAATATGCGCGACTTGCCGCGCCTTGAGTCTGTGCAAAAATCCGGCGCAACTTTGGACGATTATTTATTTCCGCGGCCCTTAACACGTAATACGCAAAACAAGTGAACCGATCTATAGTTGCGGCCTAGCCGGAAATTCGTCTTGGGTATCGTTCATTTTGCCCGTTTTAGCGTATTTCGATCAAAGTCGCGTTCGGTTAAACCTGTCTGGAATTTATACTCGAGCCAATGCAATGTTGTGCTCTTTCCCGTTTGGTGGTTGACCATCTCCATGCGTCCGGATCGCCAGTATCTGTCGAGATACTGTTGGTATTCGTGATAGGTAAGTGTTTTCAATAACGCGTTCTTTCGGTCGTAATACTCGATCTTTAACGGTTGGTACATCTGCTTGTCAACCCATACAACTTGACGTTTATAGCCGGAATGTTTGTATTGTGGATAGCGTTCGATGACGAACGTATCTCGACCGTCGAGGCGTTCGTCTTTTAGGTACTTATAAGAGTATTTCTCTACCTCTTGCGACGAAATATCTTCATAGGCGAACTCGCTGCCCATAAACGGTCCCGATTTGTTGGACGACGAGATACGCTTGACCCGCTTGAGGGCCGGTAGATAAAGCCACTGGTCATCGGGTTTGATCGCGTGAGTGTAGCTCAAAAAAGCTGTGCCCTTGACGTCGCGCGGACTGTCAAAAACAATTAAGGATTTGTCTCCGTCACCGTTGACTTCAAGTACACGGCTGCGGTTCTCCCTCGTGCTTTGGTCGCCGCGACGGTTGCGAAGAACCATTTTTAGGCGCGACACTTGATCGGCCCAGCCATTGTCTCGCTTATCTGCCTCCACTGCAATGGCCAGTCCTTTCTCTTCGGCGGACTCAGCCGTTACATTAACCGGAAGCAGTGTGAGAAGGAGTAGGGCGAACAGCCATTTTGTCATTTTGTTTTTCCTCGAGTTTCATTAATAAAGGCGGAAGAAACAGAAAGTCGGCGACTAATGCAAGGCCGATGACAACCGCCGAGAGGAGGCCCATCGCGGAGTTTAGTTTAAAGCTTGATAGAGCGAGGACGAGAAAGCCGGCCATGAGAACGAGCGAAGTGATCAGTAAAGCACGGCCGACGTTGGTGAACGCGTAACGGACCGCATCTGGCGAAGCGTATCCTCGTTCACGGCGGGCTCGAAGGTACTTACTTAGAAAGTGGACCGTGTCGTCGACCACAATTCCTAACGTCATTCCGGAGACGATAGACAGTGCCAAGCCAACTTCGCCCACAAAGATACCCCAAAGACCAAACCCCATGGCAGCAGGGACCAAATTTGGGGCCATGCTTGTTAAACCGATTTTTACTGAACGCAGCGCAACAACCAAGATCATTGATATCAACACCAACGCAATAGTCGTCCCTGCCAGCATGCTAATGATGTTGCGCTTGCCGATGTGGGCGAACATTACGGTCGGGCCAGAGCCATCAGCACTTTTGATGTTTGGCGCGTGTTGTTCTTGCCAAGCGCGAGCGCGTTCTTCCAACGCAAGTACATCATTGGTTGAAAGCGTTTGTAGCGAGACGGTCATACGCGTGGCCGATTTATCCACGTTTATTTGATTATTTAGATCCAAGCCGTAAGGTAGTGACATTTCATAGAGCAACAGATATTGGGCCGCCAGCTCACGTTCTTCCGGTAAACGGTACCATTTTGGGTCATCGCCATGCATATTTTTATTTAACCGCCTCATGGTGTCCGTTAAGACGGTGACATGCATGGTTTCAGGTTGTTGGCGATACCATTCGGCAAAAGCTTCTAGGTCGCGTAAAAAATCGGGATTGCTTATGCCGCCGGACTCCCCGGAATCTAGGGAGTAGTCGACAACGTACAAACCCGTTAAATTTTCGGTCGTATAGTCGGAATCGATACGAAATGAAACGGACTGATCGAAGTATTGCACGAAGATATCATTGAGTTCGTTGCGTGGAACAAACGAGACCAGCACGACAATCACCACGCCCATGCCCACTAGCAAAGACTTACGATTATCTACGACAAACTGGCCTAACATCGCCATTGCAGTATCTTCACCCCGTCTAGAGGCTTTGGCCCTCACTGGGAGAACGGTCATCAAAGCGGGCAAGAAGGTCACAGCCAATATAAACGATACGGCAACGCCAATGGCTACGAAGTTGCCTAGATGTTGGAACGGCGGAACTTCGGAGAAATTCATGGTCAAGAATCCTATCGCCGTGGTGATACTCGCAAGAAAAACCGGTTGTAGATTGATTCTAAGACTCTCAACAACGGCCTCGTGCTTCGTTGATCCTTGCCGTACCTCGTGTAGGAACGTAACTAATATGTGTACGGAATTAGCGATGGCGACCGTCAATATGATGACGGGTGCGGACGCGGAGGGCGGGGTAATGGGGAAGCCCAGATAGCCGCCTAATCCCATAGCCGCGACGATAGAAAACGCAATGACGAATATGGTCCCGAATGTAGCGGTGAATCCCCGAAGTAGTAGGCCCAGCATTACGAACATGACCAAGAAGCTGATCGGTAAAAGCGTTTGCATGTCTTTTTTCGACGATTCGGAAAAGGCATTATTCATCATCACCATTCCTGTCAGTCGTACGTCGATGCTGGGATAGTTGGCGCGTACCTCATCGGCTAACGCGCGAGAAAACGAGACCACTTCTGGAACTTCCTTGGATTCGTCTTTTCCCGGTAACTGGATCGTCGCGTTCACGGCGGTGACGTGGCCTTGAGTCGATACGATTCTGCCAACCAATAAAGGTTCGTTCAACGCAATGTCGCGTACCCGCCGTAATTCGGTGGCATCGTAGGCTCGGGCGTTCGAAATCAGGTCGGCGACGAAAAGATCATCGTCCTCCGCTCGGGTGTGCTGGAAATTGGAAAGGGAGTCTACCCGTAGGGAATAAGGTATTTGCCAGGCTTTCTCTGTTAGTTCTTCCACAGCCGCTAAGGCTTCACGACTGAAGACATCACCATCGGCGGGTGTCATTACAAACATGATGTTGTCGTTCTTCGCGTAGGTGTTCTCCAACGCTTCAAAGGCAAGCAGTTGAGGATTGTCCTCGCTGAAGAAAATCCGGTAGTTGGTCGTCATAGTGAGGTGTTGACTACCACTAGCCGCCAAAAAGGTCAGACCGATACTCGTAGCAATGATCAACCAACGAAGTCTAATAACCCATCTTCCGAATGCCGCTTCGAACTGATTCACAGCGTTTAACCCCAAATTAAGAAATCGTCGACCGACAACCTATAGGCGTCAAAGCCATTTCTTATCAAGATAGGCCCAATGCCTAAAACGGAGCGGGCGGTTGGCTTACGGTTAATAAATAGGCCAGCATGGTAAAGTTGACCAAGCATAAAAAACCGATTAGCCTGACGAGAACCGTGGCCGTTGATGACATGACCCACTTCAGGAACGGATGCTCCGCCAGTGTCGGTGACGTCGCACTAAAAAAGTTTACCACTATTTCCTGAACGCGCCGAGGATTATTGACACTTTTGATTCCAACGACGAGAAAGAATATAGCCATTACGAGAGTGACGAGATCGCTAGTCATACTATGCATGCCCCCTGTGTTTGACTGCCATATGATTCTGCCAAAGGTGAATCATACCTCGCGAGTATCGATTTCCCCGAAATACCGCACGGCGCTCCGCTGCGTTACACGAAAACGCAATGCTAAATCGGGATCTATTCCTTCTGCGTTTTAGTGAGCTTCCCTGTTTTTGTTATTTCACTTAATTAGGGTTGTATCTCAACGAATTGTTCCCCGCTGGAAGAGCTTAACTGTTCCTCGGGGTACGTGTCTAGCTTGCGTCCGATTTCGTTGGTGCCAATGAGAAAAGACCTGCCAGGGAGAGCTGTCCAGCGACACTTTTGATCGACTGAGTTGCCTGCTTGGTGACTACAATGGCCTGAAAAAATTCGGCGCTTGGCCTAGAATACATACTATAAAAGCTACTGAATCCAAACTTTTATGCAACGTTAGGGTTTACTCGGCTATAGCAAGACGCGAGTCTTGTTGGATTTGATTTAGATACTCTTCAATAGGTTCAGGCGTAGCGATTTCCGAGCCTTGCGCGTAGTCAATGCCCAAGTCTCTAATTTTCGCGAGGATCGCTGCGTTCTCACAATATTCTGCGATAGTTTTGATTCCCATGACGTGCCCGACTTGATTAATCGAGGCGACCATCGCGCAATCTATGGGATCTACCGCCATATCGGCGACAAAGTTACCGTCTATTTTTAGATAATCAACCGGGAGATTTTTTAAATACGCAAACGAGGACAAACCACTGCCGAAGTCATCTAGCGCAAAACGACAGCCCCTGTCCTTGAGTTCCCGTACGAATCGCACCGCCTTTGACAGGTTTGCGATTGCGACAGTTTCTGTGATTTCAAAACAGAGGACGTGGGGTGGTATATCGTGTTTGTCGAGTTGTTCAAAAACGAAATCGAGAAATGGCTCATCATTCAATGATGCCCCCGAGAGGTTCAGCGACCATGTGTCCTGGAAGGAAGAAGCGCTGTCGACATAAGTGTCTTCAAATAGGGAAAACGATTTTTGAATTACCCAGCGGTCGATTGCGGGCATAAGATTATACCGCTCTGCGGCGGGGATGAAAGCGTCCGGTGGAACGATAGCGCCATTTTCATCGATCATGCGGATAAGCACTTCAAAATGGCGTCCCTGGCTCCCCTCTTTGCCGAGCGGCAGAATAGTTTGACAGTATAGCCGGAAGCGCTGGTCCGACAATGCGCGTGCAATGCGGGGAACCCACTGCATTTCGCCGTGTCGCTGTTGTAACTCGGCGTCATCGGCCTGATAAACGTGAACGCGATTGCGACCGCCGTCCTTAGCGGCAAAACAAGCGGTATCGGCGGCGCTTAAAACGCTAGTCACGCTGTCACTGTCCTCGGTAATTTGTACCAGCCCTATGCTCGCCCCGATTTCAAAGGTTTTGTCCTGCCATACAAAGCGAAAGTCCTTAATCGTTGCGCATATCTCGATAGCAATGCGTTGAGCCTGTTCTAAGCGACAATCCCCTAGGAGGATGCCGAACTCGTCGCCGCCAAGCCGTGCCAGCGTATCGCGATCTCTTATCTTGTTTGACAACACCGTTGCCACTTGCCTGAGCAATTCATCGCCTGCGATATGACCGCATGTATCATTGACAATTTTAAACTGGTCGAGATCCATATAACATAGAGCGTGTTGCGAGTGACGTTGTTCTGCGGAGCTTAACAACTTGCTCACCCGTCGTTCGAACTCTCGGCGATTAACAAGGCCTGTAAGCGAATCATGCGCGGCTTGGTAAGACATCTTACGCGCCAGGCCCCGCATTTCGGTCACGTCGTGCACCACCAACACAGTGCCGACCACCCCTCCGGCACGATCGCGTATAGGGGTTGCCGCGATTTCGATGGCGAATTCCTTGCCGTCAGGACGGACCAATAATATATGTTTAGTGAGGGCTATGTCCCGTCGTTCGTTAAGACAGGGTGCGAGCCAGGATTGTGCCGACTCGCGGGTTCGTTCGTCGACGATACTAAAGACGTCTGATAGCGGCAAACCTGCTGCCTCAACGCTAATCCAACCGGTTAACTGCTCCGCCATGGGGTTAAGGTAATCGATGACGCCGTCGGAATTCGTCGTGATAACCCCGTCGGCTATAGAGTGTAGTGTGACGAGCGCGCGTTCTTTCTCTTTAAATAATGCCTCCTCCAGACGCTTGTGCTCAGTGACGTCTGTACGTATTGACACAAACTGGTAAGGCTTGCCAGCTTCGTCTGTGAATGGGACGATTGTTGAGTCCACCCAGTAGAACGTGCCGTCCTTCCGCGTGTTTTTTATCTCGCCGTGCCACACCGTTCCACTGCGAATTGTATTCCACATGCTTTTAAAAAAATCTCGAGAATGGAATCCTGAGTTGACGAGCCGGTGGTCGTTCCCCACCAACTCGTCTCTCGTGTACTGGCTGATTTCCGAGAATCGGTCGTTAGCATAAATGATCTTACCTTTTACGTCGGCAATACTCACAATGGAATGTTGGTCAAGAGCGAACTTTTGGTAATTAAGATCGGTGACGGTTCGCTTTAAGGTGTTGGCGCTTTTTCTCAGTTGAATCATAGTGTAGGCTAGATAAGCCAGGATCGTTACGGCAAAGACATACAGATACAATCGATAGCTATCAGACTTACGAACGAGTTGCTCGTGATATGTCGTGTAGGTAAGAGCTAATTCATCCACTTCCGTAGTCGTGGGCATGGTAACCAACTGAGAGATTACCCGGTCGACAGCCGACTTCTCGCCGATAAGAACGCGCACGTGCGCAATCAAATGCCTTAGATCGAACCTTACAATGCTGGGGTATTGCGAGAGCTGCTGTTCGATAACCGCGACGTCCCCTTTGATGTGATCCTTGAAATGGTCGGTTCCTGTCGTTGCGTAGCTTAACGTGTCGTTTAGGAGATCGGAGATGCGATAGAGTAGAGGCGATTCGACTTGGCTTTCTCCTAGTCGCACCATGAGGTCGTTAAAAGCAAGTGGTATGTATTGGAGAGTATTCGTTAAAATCGCGTTCTTAGACTTGAAGTGTTCAATTAACGACGCCTTCTCCATGAGGTGGGCCGCAAATCCCTCGATCTGCCCATCAACTTTCTTGTATCCTTTTCCGTAAAGCGCGAGTTCGCCTGCTCGAAGGCGGTTCAGGGTCACATCAAGATCATTGATCCCCGTGACGATAGAATCATAATGTAACAGCAAGCCGTAGCGGGCCTTGAGTATCTCCTGATTGAGGGTTGCGTCGAGTTGTTTTAACTGACTCAGGTTGTACGTTACATGGCGATGAAAGGGTGCGTCGACGAGGTGAGTTTGGTGATAGAGAAAGGTCAAGACCGTCGCCGCCAAAAGGCCGATGAAAAGTTGCTTGCTCGACCACGTTATCATTATGAGCGGCCGATGTTTATCTGAAGAGCGCAGTCGAGGCCAGTGGAACCTAAGATTTGAAAAGCCACGACGCGTCCCGTTGGGTTTTCGTAAACCACTCCCGACGTCGTTGTCGCTAATGACATCACTTCTAACCGGAGCATTTTCGCTAACGACATAGGAATAATCCGTAGTTATTATAATGTTTTGTAGATGTGAAGGTACCTCTTATATATCGTTTTGATTTTCTTCCGCTTTAGTAAAAAACGTTAAAAATTGAAAGTCGAATAGATCGTACGAATTGCCCCGATATTTAATTGTCATTAATAATAGATAGTTAGGAATGAATGTCGAAGTTGGAGTTCATTTCGGACAGCCGTTCCGAACCGAAACCAGGCTTTGGACCGACTCAACGTTTTTCGTTCCCTTGATTGCTCGACGGCGGAAGTCGCCGCGACGCCTCAATTCTTCACGCTACAGCTTGCAGTGTTATGAACCGATAACAAGATATCGTGGATTGCCTCTGTGCCTCTGTGTAATAGAGTACTTTACCCCTCTGAATAACAGGCCATGAATACAGATAAGGACCAAAACAAACCCAAGGTCGGGTTAATTTTAGCCGGCGGTGGTGCTCGGGCGGCGTATCAAGTAGGCGTTCTGAAGGCTATAAGTGAGTTTACTCCGCGAAAGGCTCGCAATCCGTTTCCTATTATTTGCGGCACGTCGGCCGGTGCGATAAATGGTGCAGTGTTAGCCGTCCACGCCAATCGTTTTACACTTGGCGTACGGAGGTTAGTTCGGGTCTGGCGTAACTTCCGCGTAAGTCACGTTTTTCGTGACGATGCGCTAGGGATCGTTAAGAGTGGCGGTCACTGGCTGATCGCAATGATGCTGGGTGGTCTAGGTCGGTACAATCCGTATGCTCTACTAGATCGAGAGCCATTGGAGGCATTGCTAAAGCGTCACGTACCCTGTGAGTTTATCCAAGACTCGATCGACAGCGGCGCCTTAACAGCGTTTAGCGTAACGGTAGCAGGGTATAGCTCTGCCCAATCTGTGATTTTTTATCAAGGCATGAATGGGTTGGCGCCTTGGCGACGCGTGCGGCGTATCGGCGTGCGCACAAAGATTACTACGGACCACTTGCTCGCATCATCTGCCATCCCATTTGTTTTCAATGCGGTGAAATTGCATCGGGAGTATTTCGGCGATGGCTCTATGCGCCAAAACGCACCCATTAGCCCTGCGCTGCATTTGGGGGCAGACCGCGTGATGGTTATTGGGGTACGCCGTGACGATGGACCTGAGCCCGAACGAATTAAGACCGTGGGCTACCCTTCGTTGGCTCAAGTGGCCGGCTTTGTATTGGATAGTATCTTTCTCGACAGCCTGGAGACGGATCTTGAGCGCGTGAAACGAATCAACAAGACAATTGGTCTCATCCCGTCTCACCACCTTGAGGAACATAGTGTGCCATTACGTCCCATTGACGTGCTGGTTATTTCCCCAAGCGAAGATATCCAAAAAATTGCGGAACGCTATGTGGGCGAGTTACCGTGGACGATTAGACTCTTATTGCGGGGCGTGGGCGCCCTAAACCGAAATGGATCCGACCTTATTAGCTACCTCTTATTTGAAAAAGGATATTGCCGGGAACTGATTGCCCTGGGATACCGCGACACCATGGCACGCAAGGACGAAGTGAAGGCTTTTCTAGGCTTCGATGCCGGCTCGTAGACGGGTCGCTAACCAGGTTTTCCGCAATCCAACGCGTTTCCATTCGTTTTTGTCCGCGCGACGCGGTATCGCCCGCTGTTTGAGAGGATCACCGCTCGAGCAGCGCCCACACCACGATTATCGCAAAACGTAAATGTCGCGTTGCTCCCCGGCGAGCGGCCGTGGTGTTGGAATGAGACGGGGGGCCGGCGGCTAGACCGTAAACTCATTGTGTTTTTTTTCTGTCCAAAAACGCGTATGAGCTGTTCGTCGGCGTCGCGACGACTGTTTTGGTTCGCCTCGACAAAAACAATCCAACCGCGCTTCCAATCCCTTGTGGTGATACAGGTGGATTGATCCAAGCTAGGGCATATGCTCACCGTTTGCCCTCGCTTGATGGCCTCGCTACGCGCCAAATAGAGCGCGGCGATAAATTCATTGACCGATACAGTCATCCTGTTGCTACTCAATAAGGATGATAAACTCGGAATGGCGATGCCCGCCAATATCGACGATACGATAAGCGTAATCAGCATCTCGAGCAGCGTATAACCGTTATATCTTCTTCGAGTAAACCTTGAACGTCGGATCATGACCCGTTCTCCTAGCATGGCGAATTTAGGGCCGCGGAAGATAATAATTATCCAAAGATTGCGCCGGATTTTTGTTCAGATTCAAGGCGCGGCAAATGGCGCATATTGGAATATGCAACAATCGCCGTAATGCAGAAGCTGAGCAAAAAGACAAGCAAGGTTGGATAATTATTTTTTCCGTGGCCAATATATACCCGTGGCGTTTGAGATTTAGGTGCCAATAGCACGCCCTCTTCATTCCATGTCTGCGTTGAAACTCCTCGCAATAGTCCGGCTATTACTCGTCATTTCGCCTTGCCACGAAATGAATATGACGCACTCTTAACACCTAAATCTCAA
>CALZJI010000534.1 GCA_945787615.1 uncultured Chromatiaceae bacterium
CAATTAACCCGCGTTCGACGGGACCGGCTGCTGCCCGGCGGCGGCGAGGTGATCGCCAAGATTGGGCAAGAAGTGTCTCCGACCTTGATCGTTGCCCGTATGGCGGGGACGATGAATTTTGAGATTGTGCCGGTGTGCAAGCTGCTCCGCATTTCGCCGGAAGAGTTATCGGAACGCCTTCTTGTTCGCCGCGGCGACGCAGTCAAAATGGGCGCGCCCCTGGTAGAGAAGCGAGGGTTTGGTCGCAAAGGGTTTGAATCGCCGTTGGATGGGGTATTGTATGCGATTGTGAACGGCCGTCTGGTCTTCCAACAAGCGGCAAAGTATATCGAGTTGCGTGCTTTGGCAAAAGGTCGGGTTGTCAATCGCGTGGCAAATCGGGGCGTTGTGTTAGAAATTAACGGGTCGCGGATTCAAGCGGTTTGGGATTCGGGCAAAGAGGGTTATGGCGTAATTCATACGGCTGCGGCAACGGCCGTCGCCCCCTTCACACCAGCCCAACTTGAAGGCGAGGTCAACAATCGAATTTTAGTAGCGGGCAAAATCACTCAATCCGACATCTTAGAACAAGCAGAACAAGCTGGCATCAGCGGCTTAATCGCGGGCAGCATTTCTGCCCATTTGGTGCCGGCGGCGCTGGCGGTTGGCTACCCAATTTTTGTCACCGATGGCATTGGCGAACAAGGTATGGGACCGCAGATATTCGAACTACTGCAACAATCAGAAGCGCGCGATGCGGCGCTCTTCAAAAGTCCGCCTAACCAATCAGGCATTCGTCCGGAAATAATTATTCCCTTGCAAGCTGTGCCCGGCGAAGATTTACCGCCTGCGGGACGGCCGTTGGCTGTCGGTCATGCAGTTCGTATTGTGCGACCGCCTTTTGATAATCAAATAGGCGTTGTCGTGAACTTTCGGCAGCGCGCTCAAATTACGCCTATTGGCTCCAAAGCATATGGAGCCGACGTCAAAATATCTGATGGGCAGGTTGTCTTTGCGCCCTTCGCCAATTTGGACGCCATTATCTAATTTTTTATCCGCTCGTATCGCGCCAACGGCAAATTACAGGCGCGGTGTGGGGTATTTGAACGGAGGAAAGCATGGAAGAAGATTTTATCGTTGAAGATGGGGGCGAAAGCCCATCCAATCGTCGTCCATTTTTTATTGCCGTCGGCGCCTTGCTCGCCATTCTGGTTGTATCCGTCATTTGTTCAGTATCGGTTTTGAACGCGAGAAATTCTGGTCTGCAGGCGGACAATTCTCAGCAAATAGCTGCGAGAGAAACGGAAAACGCGGAAATTGAATTAAGTAATCAACAGGTAACGCAAACGATCGCCGCCATGGAAACAGAACAAGCGCTGCCTACGGTAACGCCGCCGCCGCCAGCAACCAATACACCCGCGCCAACGAACACGCTGCGCCCCACCAATACGCCAGTGGTGCGTCCGGCGGATGATGCCGATGGACCAGCTACGCCAGAATTGGATGGCGGCGAGGTATCGGATGATGGCACAGGCGCGAATACGCCTACGCCTACCTCTCCTTTGGGCGGTACAAACGGCGGCAGCGGCGACGACGCATTGCCGGAAACGGGCATCAGCACATGGGGCGCATTAGTAGCGGCCTTGGGTTTGATCGCTATCTTTGTCGGCGCTCGTCGTTTACGCGCCATTTAGTTTTTTTGCTTGATAATGTTGTTTAGCTTTGGCTAAACGGCCGTATAACAACCAGCCATATTTTTGTGTGGTTGGTTGTTTTTATTTGATATGATTTTACCGGTATCAATCACCTACTTTTTCCCTCCACGCCTTATGCTATAATGAGCCAATAATAACCGAAGTCGCTTGGTAGTCTTATGAGTAACGTTATGAACCGATCCGCCCTAATCTTATTAGTCGAAGATGATCCATCTATGCTGGAGGGCATGTCCGATTTGTTACAAACGCCTGCGCTTCTTCAATCAATGGGCATTGATTATGATGTAGACATAATGACTGCCAACAATGGGGCTGAAGCGTTGGAAATGATGCGCCAACGTAGGCCGGATATCATCGTTTCGGACATTATGATGCCTATCATGGATGGGTACCAGTTCTTAAACGCAGTGCAAAATAATCCAGACTGGCTGCATATTCCCTTTATTTTTC
>CALZJI010000535.1 GCA_945787615.1 uncultured Chromatiaceae bacterium
GCTAGAATTTATGGCGATGCTAAGGGCATTTAGTTCTGTGTTGGCTTCGGTCCAGGTGGCGCCACTGTCCGTTGAGAAAAAGAGCCCGGTTGTGGTGCCCGCATAAAGTGTCGTAGTGTCGCTGGGCAGCATGGCCAGTACTCGGATTGTATCGGTTGTTAATCCTGTGTCTGCGGGATTAACGGCGTCGCTCCAGGTGTCGCCTGCATCGGTCGAGACGACGATGCCATCACCTTGGGTTGCCGCATAGAGAGTGCTGCCATCAGCGCTTATGATTGAGCTGCGGATACTGAAAAATCGCTGCGTATCAATGGGGTCATTAAGCCCCGTATTCTTTTCTGTCCAGCTTAGTCCGTTATCGGTACTCTGTTGCATGCCACCGGCGGCCGTGCCCACAAAAAGTGTCGAGGGCGTCGCGGGATCGAGGACTAATGTATACACCGCGTTGTAGCTTATGTTTCCCGTGACGCCAACAGGTATCCAACTGTTACCGCCGTCGGCGCTTCGAAAAACATTGCCAAATGTGCCCGCATACAACGTGTTGGCGTTAGAAGGGTTGATCGCAATGGCATAGACATTGAGGTTCTTTAGGCCGGTGCTAGTTGCCGCCCAGCTACCGCCGCCGTCGGTGCTTCTGAAAATGCCGCCTGTTGCTGTTCCCGCATAAACAATCGTTGTTAAAATGGGATTGAGGGTGATAACTTGTACGTCCAAGTTGTCCAACCCGTCGTTAATTGCGGTCCACGTTGTGCCTCGGTCGGTCGTTTTGAAGATGCCGCTGCCGGCGGTGCCCGCGTATACGATATTATCGTCGTTGGGGTCGATGGCAACGGCCTGTATGACGCCCCCTTCGGGAGTGATTGAGGTCCATACATTATCACCGCCGTAACCGGCAGTCGCGAAGCTTAGGACGGTTGTAACATAGATGATTCTCAGTGTCGTGATGCTGCGCCGAACACAGTTAAGACAGCGGTACATGTGCGTCCCCACGTTTTGTTTTTTTCGGGCCAATGCCGTCGGTTTTCTGTTGGTAAAGGGCTCGCCGCGTCGCGACTACGCGACGCAATAAAATGTATATGCGATTGAAAATACGCGAAATTCCAAGCTGGCGTTTGCCCGCTCCCCTCCCCTGAATCTCGTGGTCTAATGTGTTGAGATCTATCAATTATTATACAAAACCGCCGCTATTACAAAACGGAGACGGTAAACGTTGCAGCGGGATTCAAGCGGTTGAATTTATAATACGTGAACCCGAAATCCCGATTACCGTGAACTGTGCATCTTAAACAAGGGGTAACCGTATGAAGCTATTACCAAAACTCGCGTTGATCGGATCCTTGGTAACCCTTGCGTGTACCCAAACTCATGGGGCGGAAAGCACTCAACATGACAAGGTCGCTCAAAATGAGTCTGCTCGCCCGGTGGATAAAGGATTTGTGGCGCGCGCGCAGTTTACTACCGCCATGGTCGAACGCGAGCCTTCCGATAACGTCGTGGTGTTGAGCAATCAGTATACCCAGGTATTTTTCTTCACAGAGTTACGTAACCTTAAAGGTAAAACGGTCAAGCATCGTTGGGAATACAACGGAAAAATAATGGCTGAAGTCAGCTTTAATATTTCTTCAAACCGGTGGCGTACCTATTCCAGCAAGAATTTGGATCCGAACTGGCTAGGCACTTGGACCGTGGTCGTCACGGATGGCGAGGGTTGGCCCTTGAAAGCGACTATTTTTGAGTATAGCGACAAAGACAAGACATTGATCACGCCATAAAATCGCGAAGCCGATCTAATCCAATCGCGAACAGCGACCAAAAGAAGAGCCCTTGGCGCACGTCACGCCGTCCTTACAAGGACGTAGGTAAGGGGCGTGAGCCTTGCCACGGAATTAAGTATGACGCACACTTACTCCGGAAAACCCATCGGCCAAGGGTATAAAGGATACCTGTGCGGCTAGCCGACGAGCAAGACCTTAGGGCTCGCGTCAAAATTAATTCACATTTTGGGCATTGAGGCGCTCGCCTGGCAAGGCGCAAAAACGCCGGAATATAAATATCTTTCAAGTTTTTGCAACGCAGCCAGCCGAGATGGA
>CALZJI010000536.1 GCA_945787615.1 uncultured Chromatiaceae bacterium
GCTGAATCGCGCTGTTAATCACTCGCGCTTTATTAATGACGTCTTGGCAATAATATCGCTGGCGTGTAATCGCCAGAGCGGATATAAGGGCCGCGGAAACAAATTATCATCCAATCTTGCTTGTTTTTTTACTCAGCTTCTGCGTTACGGCAAGTGTTGCATATTCCAATATGCGCCACTTACCGCGCCTTGAGTCTGAGCAAAAATCCGGCGCAATCTTTTGACAATTATTCTTTTCCGCGGCCCTAAACCCTACTCTACCAACGCATACGACTCCGTCGTAACTCATCGATAACCCCAATTACTAAGGCGCCATTCAACATCA